>JAQYWO010000009.1:2195-70126 GCA_029379215.1 Rhizonema sp. PD37 | reverse complement strand
TGCCTTGGCTGACGCCACGTCTGACGACGAACGCGAAGCGTCTCGAAGAGAAGAACGCCAGGAAATTGTAGAGTATGCGTAAGTTCTATTTACCGAGAGTTGGTTGTTCTAACAGGTTAAGTTGTTGCATTATAGCAGTTCTTGTTTTAATCACATACAAAAAGCCCTCACCCCGCGAAGTCTTGGGGGCGGAAGCTTCCGCGAAACTCGCGCCTTGAGAGTACTCTCTCCGGCAGATTTCGCGTCCCCAGAGCTTCGCGCCCTAACGGGCACCCCTCTCCCAAACTTGGGAGAGGGGCTTTCTCTTGAAAGCGAGAGTGTATGAGATTTGACTGAGAACGGCTATAGACTCTAAGGGCGAACAGCCGTTCTTATTTTAGAGAATTGGTTTTATTTCCAATAAACCACCATAACTCTAATCCTATCAATGCCAAACCACCCGCAGTTACACCAATTTTTAACCCCAAAGGTTGCTCGATTTGACGAAATTGAGTGGTTTGCTGTGACGGGGATGGTGGCATTTGTGCTGCTGCGCCTCCGGAAAGTAAGAGCAAAAATACCATGCCGGCGATATTGCCAAAAATCGTTTTTTTCTTGAACATTGAGCTATCCTCTGCTATGACACGATCGCTTTGGATTGAAAATTCCGTAAGCGCAGGGCGTTGGTAACTACGGAGACAGAACTAAACGCCATTGCTCCTCCAGCAATCATTGGGTTGAGTAACCAACCGAAGATGGGAAATAAAATTCCGGCAGCAAGGGGAATCCCGGCAATGTTGTAAACGAAGGCAAAGAAGAGATTTTGGCGGATATTGCGGATGGTGGCACGACTCAATTGAATCGCTGTCGCAATGCCTTGCAAGTCTCCAGAAATTAAAGTGATATCACTAGCGGCGATCGCCACATCTGTTCCTGTGCCAATAGCAATCCCCACATCTGCTTGAGCCAAAGCGGGTGCATCGTTAATGCCATCACCTACCATTGCGACAACGGATTTTGGATTGCGAGTTCTTCGCGTTTGTTGTTGTTGCAAAGATTGAATAACTGCCGCTTTTTGATCGGGGCGAACTTCGGCAAAAACTTTTGCAATCCCAACAACAGAGGCGATCGCTTCGGCTGTTGGGCGATTATCTCCAGTGAGCATTATAACTTCTAAGCCGAGCTTTTGCAATCCTCGAACTGCTGCAATTGAGGATGGTTTGAGAGCATCAGCAATACCCATCAATCCTCGAATTTCTCCATCTACAGCTATCCAAATAACAGTTTTCCCTTGCTCTTCCCAAGCATTTTTCTGTTCTTGAAGATTGTTCGTGTTGATTCCCAATTCCTCCATCCAGCGCTGCGTACCGATTTGGATTGAGCGATTGCTAACCGTACCTTGTACACCACTCCCAGCGATCGCCTCAAAGTTCTGCGCTGACAGCAATTCCACCTGCTGCTGCTGAGTATAGTTTACGACTGCATGAGCTAGAGGATGTTCAGAGTTCCGTTCCACGGCAGCAGCTAACTGCAAGAGTTTTAGCTCATTGCCATTCGTGGTTCCATTGACGGTAACAAAGTCAGTCACAGTAGGTTTACCCACAGTGAGTGTTCCCGTTTTATCCAGTACGATAATCTCAATTTTGTGAGCGAGTTCTAAACTTTCTGCTCCTTTGATTAAGATACCATTTTCAGCCCCTTTACCTGTACCAACCATGACAGAAGTTGGGGTGGCTAAACCCAACGCGCAGGGACAAGCAATAATCAGCACTCCCACTGTTGTGACTAGGGCAAGGCTGGGGTTACCCATGATATCAAACCAAACAATGAAGGTGGTAATTGCGATCGCCAGCACAACTGGCACAAACCACCCTGTCACTCGATCTGCCAATCGCTGAATTGGCGCTTTGGAACCTTGAGCTTGTTGTACAAGTTGGACAATTTGGGCTAACAGCGTATCTTTTCCTACTCGTGTCGCTCGAAACTTAAATGCACCTGCCCCATTAATCGTTGCGCCAATAACCTCATCTCCTGGCTGCTTTTTGACAGGCAAACTTTCACCCGTAACCATCGCTTCATCTATAGTCGAAGCGCCTTCAATCACTTCACCATCCACCGGAATTTTTTCACCGGGGCGCACCAAAATCACATCATTTACTTGAACTTCGAGTATGGGAACATCTATTTCTCGTCCATTGCGAATAACTCTAGCATCTCTAGCTTGCAAACCAATAAGTTGGCGGATGGCTTGGGAAGTTTGACTTCTAGCCCGATGTTCAAATAACCGTCCGAGTAAAATTAAGGTGATGACAACTGCTGCCGATTCGTAGTAAACTTCAGGCATTAAGCCTTCTTTGACAAAGAAATCGGGGAAAACAGTGGCAAATATTGAGTAAAAATACGCTGCACTTGTACCTAAAGCAATCAGCGTATCCATTGTTGCTGTATGGCGTTTCAACGCTTTCCAGAAGTTGATATAAAACCTGTAACCACACCAGAATTGGACAGGTGCACTCAGCACTAACTGAAACCAAGGGTTATGCAGCCATGCCGGAATCCAGGGCAAATGTATTCCCAGCATTGCTGGTAGCGACCCCCCGATGAGGACTATACTGATGACTGCTCCGACAACTACCTTACGTATCAGGCTTCGTGTTTCTGCCAGACGCTCAGCTTTTTCGGCATCATCTTCACCAGTGATCATTTCTTGTTCTTGAAGCGAGTAGGCTGAGTACCCCGCAGCCTCCACAGCGTTTTGAATTTTCTCCAGATTAGTTTTCTGAGGATTGTACTTTACTGTCGCTTGCTCTGCACCGAAGTTAACATTCGCTTCATCCACCCCTGATACGGAGCTAATTGCTTGTTCAACGTTACGAGCGCAAGAAGCACAACTCATGCCTCGTAGTTTAAGTGTGAGGGTTTCCATAATAATAAACTTTGAATCAAAGCGCTTTCAATGAGTCGTTCGCAGTAAGCTGTACTTAAAAATTTGGATAGAACAACTTACAACAAACGATCAAAGTTTGCGTAGCAGAATAATAGACCATAAAACTATTCTGTACCCTCTAGTTAACTAGAGAGTCAAGAGATAACACAAATTTTATTTTGTGATGTTAGATGGCTGTAGACAACACTGCATAACAATCTGGCATCCTTATAGAGCAATCCCAATTGATTTGTGAACATTGAAGACACTGATCCCCAACAACTTTTACGAACTAGCACAGAGGTTACAAGTATCGATAAATAGTATAATTGAATACATTTTCTGGAATACCATTTAGCTACCGATTTTGAATTGCTTTGTTTTAATCAGATTCAAGATTTTAAAGATCTTTATTCCTCCCAGTAGGTAGCCAGCTTGGCTCTTACATTGGGCTCGCTAACTTTCCTATATACTCTTACCTTCCAATCCCTTTCTTTTAATAAATAGATAAATACATATAAAGCTAATCAGGATTTCTAACGGAGTTAAATAGCTCCAATGACCAGACATTTTATTTAAGATATGCCAGGGAAGAATAAATATGATAAGGTAGGTTAATTGATGAAGTTTTACCCAATTCTTCTTTAATGATTTTACACTAACATTATTTGAAGTTAGTGCAAGCAGAGTCATGATAAAGAACATTGATATCCCTAGAAAGTAGTGAATATAAGTAGAGGGAGTTAGTAAATTAATATTCTTTTGAATTACCATAATTAAAGCATGATTTGATGCTAGTACATAAGACGTAATACCAATGTATCGCCTTTTCTTGAGTAACCAAACTAAAGTTTTGTTGCTGCGTGTCTTTGGAAAAACAATTCTAGATATACTGGGTGCTATAGTCATCATGTAAACTATCAATGCTAAGAAACCAAGAAAGTTAGCCAGCGCCACAGGTTGAAAATAGAAAGCTAGAAGTAAAAAGGTAAAGTAACTAGTTAAACAAAGAGCCAGAAAAATTAGGGATTGCTTACTCTTATCAAGATTTATATTCATACCAATTAAGACCCTTTATGTTTTACGAATAGACAAAAAACTATTACACATAAATCAGTCAAACCCACATGAGCCAGTTCTGGATCGATGAACAGACAGGATGGAACCAATCGATCCCGTGTACTATGGTTGCCCTCATCAATTAAATTAGCTTTGATAATGCGATAATCATTAAGCGACATCTGAGTGCATTGCGAGCCGGCGTTGATGTCGCCTAATGCCCAAATCCCCGGAATGTTAGTCTCTAAGTGATCTTTGACTTGAATAAATCCGCATGTATCGGTTGCCACACTAGCAGCAGCTAAATTTGAGCTATCGGTATTGGGCGCACGACCAACAGCGAAGCAAATGCGACCCCTAGAGGATGATTTCACGATCAGTAACTTGGATTTGAAGGATAATTTCATTACCAGTGTATCGACCCTTAACGCCTTCGGCAAGAATTCAATACCATCTTGTTCCACCAATGTTTGAAGTGCGATCGCTATATCTGGATCTTGCTGTGACCAATTCAATTAAAGTTGAGTTCTGACCCGATGTCTGTGATAATTTCGTGATTTAGGTAGCGTTGGCGCATGAACTCAACTTGTCGCTCAAAGTCTGTGACTCGACACTTGACAGTAGAAGATTTTTCTCCGTTTTTTCCCCTCTTTTTGTTTGAGCTAGGAGTCAAGAAAAAAGGCAGCTATGCTGGGCTTGAACCTACCACTTAGAAGCCCCACCTAATCTTCGATTAGGTGGGGCGGTGAGTACTCGGTTTGTGGCGGCTTAGGCAGAAAATAGAGTCTTATTGCGTATAAAAGATTACTTATTACTTCTGCCTTGCAAGAGAGGGCTGGTCAATATCGAATAATCGTTGATTTCCTTTTGTTCACATGCTTGGCAATTGTCCACTATCTGCTTTGCTGCACTAGTGACTCAGGTACAATTTCGAGTCTAGCTTTCGGAATTGTGTCAAGCGTCTCTTTACTAATGTTAAGGTGCTGCAAGACGAGCTCAGGCGGTATGTGAGTCATCCAGTCGTTGAGCGACACATCCTGGAAACGGCTAGCCTTGAACATCTCGATGAATATCAGATCTGTATTACCAGTGTTCTCAATGTAGTGAGGGAATGTCCGTGGAACATAGCCGACGTCGTTCGCGTTGAAATCCGCTGTATGCGCCTTAGAGTTGTTCATAAACAACGTCATCCGGGCTTTACCCTGCACGTAGTACTGCCACTCGTCGGAGTTTGGGTGCCAGTGCAGCTCGCGCATTCCGCCTGGCTTTATTACCACGTAGGCTGCCGCAATGTTCTTCGCTACCTGGAAGTTGCTCGAATCGACTACGCGCACGCTTCCGTAAGGGGTTGTCTTCGTCGGCGTCATTGTATGCATCTTGAAGTCGAAGGCAACCTGAGACGGCGATTTCCCTCCCGCAGCGGCGCGCCGATCCTGCTCAAGCGACGGAGGCACCGGGGCAGGGAAGATGTATTTTCCCTCCTCCGGGATTGTTGACAACGGTTTGATGATCGCGCTCTCCGGCACACCCCAGTTCTTTGCAACCACCTCACGCGGCGTGTGCTTGACCCAATCTGAGATCAGCGTTGTGTTGTCTTCTGAGAACTTGCCGTCGTTAAACACAAGCATAAACTCGGCTCCGTCCGGTCCGAGACCTTGCAGTGAATGTGGGATACCAGACGGGAAGTACCACAGATCGCCTGCCGTCACATCTTGCACGTAACTGTGACCCTCTAAATCGATAGCCGTCAGTCGGCAGTTGCCGGTCAGCATCAGCGCCCATTCGTCTGCTTGGTGCCAGTGAAGTTCGCGGATGGCACCAGCGTTCAGCTTCATATTGACACCCGCAATTTCTTTTGAGATGGGGAAGTCATCGACGTTGACCTGGCGCGCCCAGCCACCTTCTTGAATACGACGATGCGCGACGGAAAACGAGTTCCAGAAGCTGGGAACATCACCGTGGTCAGTGGGCGGCGGCAGGAAAGTATTTGGGTTCGCATCCACGAGCGGCTTGTTCTCCGGCCCCGGATCGCTCGGGCTCATGTCACTCCGACCCTTCAGTGCGCTGTCGTAGCTCTGCGCGTTCGATGGCATTACCAGGAGGAACAGAGTAAAAGCGGCAATAGCGATTGCGATCGTGCTCGCGCGGAGGAATTTGAGCCATGAAAAAGCTTTCCGCTTCGCCTTGGGTGCTTCCTTGAAGGCTGATTCCCTGTTTCCGGTCAGTGGGGAGTTGCTCTTTTTGTTTAACATTTATATCTCCTGATTTTAGCTATAGGAGGTTTTCTAGATGTATTGACCCGCAATTTTTGATTGATATGGTCGTAACGCACCTTCGGCATTCAAGGCGCGTAACGTGTAAAGACAAAGTCGCGAGCTTTGATGGTCGCATGGCAGGAAAAGCAGCTCTTGACCACCACTTTGGTGGGTTTGCCGTCGTTAAATTGAGCGAACCCCCAGCCGCCGGTCGAGGCGTATTTTCTTGAGTCCTTGACCATAAACTGAACCCCCTCCTTGGGCGACCCAGCCATGAAAGAATTATGAGGGCCCAAGACTTTATCGCTTTCCTCCCATGGGACGTAACTCCAGGCGAGCCGGGCAATGATTGTGCCGTCCGGGAAGCTCCCGTTCCCGGACCGATATGCCTTGATCGCTACGTCATTGCCCAATTTGGCGCGTAGATCTTGGAGCTTACCTTTTTCGCGGGCTACGGAGATCAAAGGCCAGTCGCGGTATCCGGGGGGAATTTCGCCTCCGAAGATTGGGGCGGTCTCTGCATCAGCGTGTTGAGATGGGGGAACCATGCAGACAACCACGCCAGCCACCATTACAACTGCAACCAGCAATAAAGCGATCCGTCTCATACAGTGCCTCCTTTTTAATGAATGAATTGTCTTCATGAACGCTCAAGCTTGCAGCTCTCCTAGAGTCAATAATTAAGTCTGTTCTATTTGTATGTACTGAGAAACTGCTTCTCTTAAAATTGGGATTACTTTACAGCAGTGCTTGCTGCTTTCATCACTTTGGCTACCTCTTTTGGATGAGAAATAAAGGGAACATGACTGGAGTTAACTTCGGTAGTCTTTGCACCAATCCGTTTAGCCATAAATCGTTGGAGTTCATTCAATGATTGAGCGATCGCTTTGAGTCACCAAAAACCAGGAAGGAATCGTTTTCCAGGCGATTTCATTCAATAGACATCTCCATAAATTAATTATGCGTTCGTTCAAATCCTTGGTAGGGGCGAACGGCCGTGACGCTCTAAGACTCGCTAACGCTGCGCTAACGCCCCTACGTCCCTAACCGGAGATGTCTAATGATTGCTCAAACGCTGTGCAGGCGATCAGCTTTTAAGTTGCGGTCATCACTCGCGCCTCAGCCTTCGATACGTCCTGGGCAAAATATTTGTGAAACTTCTCGCCATCAATATAGAGAAAGTTTGCAGCATCAGATATGATCGCTGTACCAATCGGAGCTTGCGTACCTTTTATTCAAATCACTCGTCTTTTCACCGACATCTGGTGCGAAAGCATAGTTGTGAAATACTCCCCGCTGAAATACTTGTTAGAATAAGCACCAAAAACCTCAATTATTTGCAGCAACAATGGCTGCCATTATCTGCTCAACAGTCCAGCGATCAAGATAGCGAATTCCATTAATAAACAAAGCGGGCGCAGCCTCTACTCCACTTTGCAGTCCACCTTCGATATCCATATTGATATGATCGACATACGTTCCCCTGGATAAATCTTGCAAAAATCGAGAAATATCAAGTCCTAAACGATTGGCGTACTCTACTAGATAGCCATTCTCCAACTCTTGTTGATGGATAAACAGCATCTCGTGCATTTGCCAAAACTGCCCTTGAGCCGCTGCTGCTTCCGCTGCTTCCGCTGCTCGTTGAGCATGTGGATGAATCTGTACTTGAGGAAAATGACGGAAGATAAAACCTAAATTGTTTTCTCCAAACGAAACCTTCAATTGCTGTTGAGCAACTTTAATCAATCGATAGACGTTGGCACTTTGAAAACATTCATAATCTCCATATATGACGAATACTACAGCAGCATTCAGTACACCTTGGATATGATCCTGGGATAAAGGCGGAACGAATAAAGAACGATTATCACGATCATAAGTCATCTTTCGGTTTGTATAGCAACGGACAGGACGCATAGGACAATTATTAATAGACAAATCTTGTTGTTGCAGGCTTCTACAACCAACTTGTCCTATCAGCATTGGCGATTGCTATATTAAGCAAACTTAAGCCTCATAACCCAACTGCACTAACATCGCTATGAATTCAATATAGACTATTGACCCTATAAAAGTCGTCCACTCTAAGTTGACATTTCTGTGCAATCGAGTGATGGATGAAACTGTCCATCTTGCGGTGGAAGGTTGTCTCCAACTTTAGTTGGAATCTAAAGGGGAAAAGGTAAAGGTTCACTCCCTTTTCCCCCACTTACAAACTGACAATCCCACGCTTAACAGCAGTAATCACGGCTTGTGTGCGATCTTCGCAGCTCCTCCGCAGGAGGCTCGCTCACTCCTAAAGAGCCAGTCAATTAATAATGGTTGACAATACAGACATAATCTGCATTAATAAATTTTGTAGTTTCAGTTACCTAACTGCCATGCTTATAATCCGCCCAATTCTATAAAAAATTGGATATGCACAAACATTGCACTCCGTCAACAATCAGCACCCAAATCGTAGTGGATTACCTTATTGTAATTCTCACTCAAGGGTTGATAGTGACAATAATTTCTGTTCCTTGACCTGGTTGGCTTTGAATCGTTAGTTGTGCGCCAATACGCTCTGCTCGTTCGCTCATTCCTAATAAGCCAAACCCACTGCTCAAAGGAATGCTACCAACTCCAAAGCCCCTACCATCGTCTTTAACCTGTAAGATACACTGTGTCTCATTGTACACCAATTCAACCCGAATTTTGCTGGCACAAGCGTATTTAATCGCATTAGTTAATGCTTCCTGCCCAATTCGGAGTAAGTTGTTCTCCACATCGGCGGGTAGGGCATAGGCTGTACCCTGAGTCTCGTAAATCAGAACAGTATCGATTGTAGATCTCATTTGAGTCACGAGGCGGTGCAGAGCATTCTCTAAATTGCCTTCTTCTAATAGCTGTGGACGGAGTGCTACTACAGATCGCCGTGCCTCTGCCAACCCTGTTCGTGCTAGTTCTTCAATCATTTCCAGATGTAGTTGGGTTGCTTCCTGGTCGTCTGCCAGCACTTGTGTTGCTGCTCCAACCTGAAGCAGAATACCTGTGAAAGATTGAGCGAGTGTATCATGAATTTCTCGCGCCATCCGGTTGCGTTCTTCCAAAATGGAGGCTTGCTCAGCGCGTTTGCGATCGCTGATATCGAGAAGCACACCCAACATTCGTACATGTTGCCCAGCTGCGTTATAAAAGCCTCGACCCCTACTAACTAACCAGTGAACACTACCATCTGGGTGAATCACTCGATATTCAGCTTCAAAATCAGTATGAGTTTCTAGAGATGCTGTAATAGCTTGCTCAATCCGATCAATTTCTTCTGGATGAACGCGATCGCGCCATACTTGATAGCTGCTCTCAACTTCCCCTGGGACTAACCCCAGCAGTCGGATATGGTTATCGTCACAATCTAGTGTATTCTCTACCATGTTCCAGTCCCAACTGCCAATACAACCAACGTTCATAGCCAGTCTGCGTTGCTCTTCACTCTGCCGCAGAGCGTTTTCAACTCGTTGTCGCTCTTGAATCTCCTCAGAAAGCAGCAGCGTCCGCTCGGTGACTTGTTGCTCCAACGTTCGGTTATAATCGGCTAGCAGTTTCTCTGCTTGTTTACGTTCGGTAATGTCTTGAAAGGCTGCGATCGCATAAGCCACCTTTCCTTGTTCGTCGAAGACGGGAGTGCCCCATACTTCAATGGGAATGATGGCGTTATTTTGACGAATTTCTACGTCATCAATAGTGGTGCGTTCGCCACTCAATGCTCGCATGATGGGCAACTTCTCTGTCGGATAGATTTGATCCGTTCCCGTCACATAACATTGATAAATTTCTGGAATTTGTTCCGGTGTCGCGGCAGGATCAAGGCCTTTACCCATAAGCTCAATTCCCCGCTGGTTGAAATAGTAAGGGCGATCCGTCGCGTCAATAATGCCAATTCCCACTGGAATCGCTTCTAGAAATTGAGTCATCCTACTTTCGCTAGCCCGGAGCTTTGAGTAGAGTTTGGCATTTTCGATCGCGATCGCTGCCTGGGTTGATAATAGATGCAATACTTCTGATCGTGCGGGTGTAAACACTCCAGTTGCTAATCGATTTTCCAAATACAACACGCCGACGAGCTGACTTTGTTTCAACAGAGGCAAACAAAGTAATGACTGAGCTTGACTGAGCTAGAATGTATGGCTCATTGATGAAATCACCTTCACGAACGGCATCATTGAGAATGACAGATTCATGAGTACGAATTACATACTGAATGATTGATTTAGGCAGTTGATTTGTCAATCGAATCGACTGTAGCACTCGCGTAGTACAGGCAGCTTTACCGTCGTTGAGTTCACAAGCAGCCTCAATCATCCATTCTCCTGAGTTTTCTAAAAGCAAGCATCCAGTTTGTGCTCCAGCATTCTCAATTAAGATCTGCATCAAGGAAGTGAGTAACTGCTCCAGTTCAATTTCGCTCGAAATCGCTTGAGATGCTTTCATCATCGCCGCCAATTCAAAAGCGTTATGTGAGGTATTAGAGGTGATTCCAGAAATCCTATGGATGGGCGTATGAGCTACAGTCGATGACTGAGGAAATAGCTGCGGGTAGCAAGTTTCTAAATCTTTAACCTTTGCCGTTGCGCCCCACCGCTCATAACAGTAATGGGCTTCCTTCATGTATAGTTGAGCAAACTTTGCCAAATCTCGCGCTAGATAATGCTTTGCAGCTAATTCGTATGCTAACGCCTCTTCCTGGATATATTCATTTTCTCTGGCTCCTTGAATCGCTTGTTCGTAGAATTTTTCTGCCTCAAGCAACTGACCCAAAACTCGCGCTTTCTCCGCCTCAACTAAATAATATTTATGCAAAAAATTCATAGGTGTATGACGTACCCATTTGTGCATTTTTTCCTGGTTGCTGATCACCTTAAGAAGCAATGCTTTTTGTTCTGAATCAGGAACAGATAAAAAAATTGCCAGTCGTACTAAAGAGTCATAAAAGTGAAGCAGTGGCATCGTTGCTTGCGCTGGCGCACCCTTCAGATATGCTTCAGTCGTATTTGCACTCTCTAACGCTTGAGTAAACTGCCCAAATAAATAGCAAAGGATTAGCTTGTTGATATAGAAATATTGAAATCCCAGAGAATCATTAGTTGCTAAATAGCGATGCAAGCCCTGCTGCTCACTGTAAATAACACCTTGTAAACAGCAAAAAACATCAACGTGTCCTTGTAAGTTAAGCACTGCCTGCCAGAAGATCTGAAGGTAATTCAAACAGGCTCCTTGCTTCAATTGGGCGATGGCATGGCTAAAGTTCTCCATCTCACGTGCTAATTCTGTTAGTTCTAATCCACCGTAATATAAATATTCACATTTTTTGTAAGCTGCTAAACCTGCAAATACAAAATCTCCGGTTTCTATTCCACTGAAGTAACCTTCTTGAAACAGGGATGCAACTTCTTTGAGATGGGATTTCCTAAAGATGATACCTTCGGAAAAATTTAGAAAGGTTTTACTCTTAATTTCTTTCGCATTCAACCGTTCCATAAGGCTGAGGGCGAGTTGACCTAACTGATAAGCCTTCTCCAGATCCTGGGTTACTGTGGTGATAACGAATCCGTAAGAAGAATAGGCGATTGCAGAGGTGGGTGCATTGCCATATTGAATAGATAACTTGACTTGCTCACACGTCATCAGCCAGAACAGTGCAGGTACAGCCTGAAAGGCAGGAGACATAATATTTGAAAAAATCCGCATGGCTGCCAATCTATTGACATCTGTCATTAAAGGTAAATGCACAAAATCTTGAATATTCCTTCCTTGCAGAACTTCTCTTGTCTCTGAAAGTACTTGTTGAATCTGGAGTTCTGTAGGTGATTCCGGTAAGTTCAGCCCTAGTTTTGCCAACACTTGCAACCCGACTTTAATCGCGTCTAACTTGCGAGTCTGTGCTACATAGGTTTTGATCGTGACCTCATGAACTTTCTCTTCATCTAAAATGGTTCTGGCTTCTTGCAAAACAATAGTAACCCACTGCTCCATTCCCAGAAAGTCACCGGATAGATAGGCAGTTTCTACAGCTTCTTCATGGAGAACCAAACTGAGGTCATACTGATGTTGCCAACTATCGGTTGCGAGTAACTCGATGCCTGCGATCGCATACCTTAAAGCTGTACTATAGGCAGTTACTGCTTTGGCTTTTTGGACTGCCATTAAGTTGAGTCTGGCAATGCTGTTTCGTTCCTGCTGAGAGACAACGAGATTAACTCCTAAATTGAGATGATCCACAATTTCAAACAGCCGCTCTGATAACTCCTCTGGCAACGTTTTTTCAAGTATATCGCGACCGATTTGGAGATGAACCACCTGTCTGTGCGGCTCATCGATTAGGGCATAAGCAGCTTGCTGGACGCGATCGTGCGAAAACTTGTAATTTTGAATTAACAGGTTTTCATCTAACTCTGAAGTAGCTAAAATCAACTCTGACTGAATCACTGTTGTCAGTTCTGCAAAAATTTCAACTGCTGGTCGCTCGCAGATAGATGAGAGTGTTGCTAAATCAAACTCAGCACCGACAAAAGCCGCTAGACGTAAGACTTGTTGAGTTTCCTCTGGAAGTTGCTTCAACTTTCCAATTATTAACTCCACTACATTATCAGTAATGTTTTTGGCTTTGATCGGAGCAACATCCCATTCCCAGCGTTGTTGATTAATGTCGAAGACGATGAGCTTTTCGGTATACAACGTTTTGAGAAACTCATTTGTAAAGTAGGGGTTGCCGTTCGCTTTCCGCCATATCAATTCTGCTAAAGGTGCGATCAACTCACTAGCTTTGTGCAAGGTTTCACCAACCAATTGAGCTATTGCTTTCTGTTCTAGCGGAACTAATGTAATCTGATTAATCGCGACGTTTTCTTGTTTGAGTTTTTCTATCACTGCTAAGAGCGGATGTATCTGGGTTACTTCGTTATCCCGATATGCTCCAATTAACAGCAAAAATTGCATCGCACGATTGCCCAGAATTAACTCAATCAGCTTAAGCGTGGCGAAGTCTACCCATTGCAAATCATCTAGAAAAATCACCAAGGGATGTTCATGGGAACAGCAAGCTTGAATGAACTTTTGAAAGACAAGATTAAACCGATTTTGTGCCTCTGTCGATCCAACCTCTGGCACAGGTGGTTGCTTGCCCACTATCAATTCAACTTCCGGAATTACATCAATGATGAGTTGTCCGTTCTTTCCCATAGCCGTGAGCAGTTGCGATCGCCACTGTTGCACTCGGTCGTCAGGTTCACCGAGCAGTTGCTGCACCAATTTTCGTAGAGCGTCGATGATCGCGCTGTAAGGAATATTGCGATGAAATTGGTCAAATTTACCAGAAATAAAGTAACCAAGCTTTGCCGTAATTGGTTTGTAGAGTTCTTGGACTAGTGCCGATTTGCCGATCCCAGCATAGCCAGTGACCAGTATCATTTCTGAAGACGCGGGGATAGCCCTCTCCGTATGATTTCCCCCTACCATTCTTTCAAACGCCGTCAATAATGTTGCAACCTCTGCCTCTCGTCCGTATAGTTTTTGTGGAATCTGAAATTGATCCGAAACGTCTTGCAGACCTAGTTTAAAGGGATTATTTTGACCCTTTGTTTCTAACTGACGAACACAGTTTTCTAAATCCGCTTTGATACCCCAAGCACTTTGATAGCGGTCTTCTGCATTTTTCGCCATCAGTTTCAAAATAATATTGGAAACCGACTGCGGAATCGTGTTGTTCAATCCGTGTGGCGGTATCGGTGGTTTAGCAAGATGACAGTGGACGAGTTCAAGGATGTCTGTTGTGGGAAACGGCAACTGTCCAGTGAGCAGTTCGTAAAAGGTCACGCCAAGCGAGTAAAAATCGGTGCGATAATCGATCAAACGGTTCATCCGCCCAGTTTGCTCTGGAGAAAGATACGCGAGGGTGCCTTCCAATACATGCGGGCTTTTGAACACGGGATGAGTACGATTAAATTTAGTCGCAATCCCAAAGTCAATGATTTTGATAACGCCAGTACTTGGATTAAGAACGATATTACCTGGGTTGATATCCTTGTGAATGACATTGGCCGTATGGATTCTACCTAAAATCTTGGTAATCTTGAGCGCAAGCGGGAGAAAAGTGGATATGGGCATGGGGCAGAAAATCTCTGAGCGCTGCCGCATCCAGTACTCCAAGGACTCCCCGCCAAAGTCCTCCAAGAGAATAACAAGTGTGCGTTGATACTTTTGTTGATTGTAAGCTTTAATCACTCCTTCGAGATTAAGGGAGCGTGTAATTTGATATTCCTGTTTGTAGCGAGTTATTTCTTGAACAGAGGGGTAATCTTGCTTGAGCAATTTGATGACGATCGCCTGACCATCTTGTACGCGGATGCCTCGATACACTAAAGAGGCTGAACTCTCATAGATTTTGCATTGAATGGTAACTCCAGGCAGGGTAATCATTCAACTCTCTCCTGAGGTAAGACATAAGCGTACTTCCAATTATATAGTAGAGTTGTCAAGGAATTAACATTCAAATGAACAGGTGCAAGATCTAAGCCTCGTGCCTACCACCATAGTAGTCTGTCAATTTAAAATTGAGGGATACGCAGACAGTGTAAACTGTAGAAATTCAAAACAATGCGCGTATCTGATGCCGAAGAAAAAATACATTGTCTCTCTAACATCTGAAGAGAAATCGTACCTAGAAAAATTGACAACTACAGGTAAAACTTCAGCGTATAAAATAAATCATGCACGTGTGTTACTGCTAACAGATACCAATCGAGAGGAAGGGGGTTGGATAGATAAGCGCGATCGCTTCGACCTTAAACATCAGTGCCTCAACAATTGAAAGGGTAAGACAGCGATTTGTGGAGGAGGGTTTGGAACAAGCTCTAAATCGGCAACCTCAAAGCCAGCGTAAACCACATCGATTGGATGGTGAACAGGAAGCGCATTTAATTGCTTTGACTTGTAGTACCCCTCCATCTGGTTGTTCCCGTTGGACATTGCGGTTACTTGCAGAAAAATTAGTGGAATTAGAGGAAGTTGAAAGTGTTTCTCATGAAACGGTTCGTCAGACATTAAAAAAAACGCTCCTTTTGCCTTGGTTAAACGAGTCTTGGGTAATACCCCCACAAGCTGATGCCGCATTTGTTTGCCACATGGAAGACGTGTTGGATATTTATAAACGTCCTTACGACCCTCAAAATCCAGTTGTGTGTTTTGACGAAAGTAGCAAGCAATTGGTAGCAGAAATCATTGAACCGTTGCCGATGGAACCAGATCAACCCCAACGCTACGACTATCAGTATGAGCGAAACGGCGTATCTAATTTGTTTATGTTTTTTGAGCCATTAGCAGCATGGAGACATGTCGAGGTTACTGACCAACATACTGCTGTCGATTATGCCCAGCAAATGAAATATCTCGTAGATACACGCTATCCCGATGCTACTAAAATTACCATCGTGCATGACCAACTTAATACTCATGTTGCAGCATCTCTTTACAAAGCTTTTGAACCAGCCGAAGCTAAACGCATTTTTGACAAAATCGAGTTTCGTTACACTCCCAAACATGGTAGTTGGTGAGCCAGCGTTAGCGCAGCGTTAGCGATAGCGTAGCGTTAGCGACGGAGGAGCGTCGGAACGAGCGTCACCCGAAGGGTTGAACATGGCAGAAATTGAATGAGCGTGTTTTAGCCCGTGAATGTCTTTCACGCCGTATTCCTGACCAAGCTACCTTAAAAACTGAGATTGAAGCTTGGGAAAAGCGTAGAAATAATTTATCACGCACTGTTGATTGGCAATTTACTACCGCAGATGCAAGAATTAAATTGAAGCGTCTTTATCCTTCAATTCTTTATTGACAGACTAATAGAAGCTCTTAGCAGCTTGTCGTCAGACATCGCCACTAAAAACATTCTTAAGATGCACATTACTATTCATAAATCAATGGACATTCAGAGTTTGGCTTAGCTCTGAAGAATCTCGCATCTTCTAGATGCGAGAGTGTCAAACTACTCTCACCTAGGTTAAAGCCGAAAAAGGCTTTAGTACACCATTGGTTGTGAGCCTTGTAACGCATGTAGAGCATTCATGCAATACGGGCAGTCACAGCCAAATAAGGCGATCGCTTTATCGCTTTCTGCTTCAGTAAAGTTGAGCATGGCAACATTTTTATCTGATTGTGGTACCGAATTCACCTTAGAAGTTGGTGTCGATTGAGAGACTTTGTCTGCTTGTGTAACCCGCATACACACAAACTTGTCGTAACTAACGTGTGGATGACGTATACATGCTTGGCCGTCTTTCAGGCGGATAATAGGCGAATAGGCATGAGCCGGATTAACCACTCCGACGATAGACATTAAAGTACTGAAAATCGTGGGACTAGCAAGCAAAGCCAGTTTTAACTTTTTGTTCATCGACTTTAAGAAAATAACGTTATTGACTGCTAACTTAACTGATTAACTGTTACAGGTCAAGTAATTTTTATCAGGATAAATAATATATTTTCTACTTTTTTTAAACACAATTTTATGGCTCATTAAGTTACTTTGTTTAGCCAAACAAATAAATATGTAAATATTAATTTGCAGTGAAACAAAACCACATATAACTATTCACAATTTCAATCCAAATGTTTGTTTATTACAATTAAATTACTTAAATCATGTTCGCTAGAAATAAAATGCCTAAAAAGCCCATTCCATAATACTTTTTGCTTTTGACTTTTGACAAACGCCTTGAGGTACTACCTACTGCTTAATCTGCTGAAGTAAGCTTTGTACTTTTTGATAACTTTGCGTATTCCCTTGCTGAAGAAAGAGTTTCGCAGCTTGTTGAAGATCTTCAACAGCACTACCCCGATCTTTTAAAGCATATTGAGCAAGTGCGCGGTTACCATAAGCATCAGCTAGGTTGGGATTGATACTAATTGCAGAGTTAAAGTTTGATACGGCTAACTTGTGATTTCCCAGCTTATAATTGGCAAGTCCCAAATTGTAGTAAGCATCTACAAACTTCGGATCGATTTTTAGTGTTTGGTTAAAGTCGGCAATGGCTGCTTGAATACTCCCCAGTTCAGCATAGTCAGTCCCTCGGCTGTTGTAAGCCTCTGCATGGTTGGGATTAAGCCTTAACGCAGAGTTAAAGTCAGCAATAGCTGCTTTGAAGTCTCCTAATTGAGATTTAGCTAAACCCCGGAGGCAATAGCCCTCGTAATGTTTGGGATTGAGCCGCACTACAAAGTCAAAAGCGGCGATCGCTCCGTTGAAGTTGCCTTGCTTTAGCTTTTGCACACCCTGATAATAGTAATCCTGAAAATTACTCTGTTGATTGAGCGTTTGTGGTGTTTGTGCATTGACAGTAGCGGGTGCTCCACTCAGTACACTCGCTATAGCCAGGATGGCGATTGTTTGCTTGATCTCGTTCATGGTTTTACCCCCACAACACTTGTATTATGACGTAAGATTGCCACAGTTCTGTTCCCAAAAGAATCATTTAAACTGAGAACTAGAAACAGTCAACTCCCACATTTCGTCATAGTGACGCCCGTATTTTAGCCTTTACAAAAGGATATATTTTTTTGAATACAAAATGTCAATAATGATTATTAATTTCAACAGAATTTTTTGATAAATAAAGTCAAGGGTAGACCACCTTGAGAGGGCAGTTATGCAATCAAATTGACTGTATAATCCATTACATTACATAGCTGCCCTCAGCTGACTGCCGTCACGCCGATGCAAGTGAGTGCAAGTCATTGGCTACAAATTAACTGCACCCTTCTACATATTCAACTTCAGGAAGTTGACCCGCTCTAAACGCAGTCACACGTTTGCCGTCAGTCTCAAACACAATCCGATCATTAATATTCGCCCCATTTTTTGGCACTAATGTCAAGTAATGCCCACCATTAACATATTTATGTGGCGTGACTTTAATTTGTCCTGGGTAAAGCGACTTGATTTTGCTCTCAGTATCGCCAATACGTGCACCTTTAAGGGTAGCGATCTCGCTATTTTTCTGGACATCGACTCTAGTGATCCGACCATTTGTCACCATGAAGTTAAGATTTCGAAGTCCCGTTTGTGGCTTAACATAATAGCAACTGTTATTAGGCTGACTAGTTGGTACTAGGCGAGTACCACTGGCTTTTGAAGCTTGGGCAACAGTCATACCAACTCGGACTGTGTCGATACCGTTAATGACAACTTTAGATTGGTTTGTTAGTGCTGCTTGTGCTATTCCTACACCAAATCCAGAAACTGCAAGTGTGCTAATGCACAACGTTAATAACTTATATTTGCTGAACATAGTAAATTCGTTAGTTGATATGAACTAACTTTATCTACAACTGAGAGTGGAAATATTCCAGAAAAACTTGCGGTTAAGAGGATGGCATTGCTCGAAAGTGTAGTGCAATCCCCAAAACATTTCAGGATTTCCCTGCTAGTAGTCCTCTTCACTACCCTCAAACAGAACTTCCCACGGACGTTAGGTCGTTTCTGCTTAAGAAGCGATTAATTCCCTCAGTCGCTGCCACTCTGGTAACCAAGTCCAGACATCTTTCTGCCGAATCTTCGATTCCTTTAAGGATGCGTTGGCCGAATACAAGCGGAGAGTCAAATCCAAAATTAGAAAGTTGCTCCCGCATCCCGTAGAGCAAGTCTTTACCCGCAAAAAAAGTCAGATAATTTTGCTGTTGAAATCGACTGCCGCCTGGGCAACAAGTTGGCAGCAATCTCTCAAATTCGTCTAGGGAATTAAGTCTGGGCGAACTGAGTCTTTGCTCATATTGTTTAATAATATTGTTTAGTTCGCTCTTGCAGTTAGCTTCTGTTAATCCCCTATCTTTCGGGAAGCGATACCCCTCTTTTTTGTCTCGTTCTTCCCCCCAAGAGTTATTGGGAGGTGAGGGACGATTTTGTAGATAAAGCGACAGTGCAATTCTAGCTGCGGTGTAAGCGGCAATTTTAAAAGCCGAGTTTTGCAAGGCTATACGGTATTCCTCCGGTGGTGGTGCATGATCACCCAGTGCCCGCCTCACTACTTTTGCGTCTATTAAATAATTTTCAATTTCTTTTCTTTCCCAGTACCAACCTAATGACACCTGTATATTGTTCTCTATAATGTACCAATCTCTAGGAGTGCCAGATGGCGGTGAGTCATCATTATCAAAATCACGATCTCTTAGCCCTGCAATGACTGAACCGGATCTAATATCTTTTGCGCCCAAAATCCTTTGAGCTAAACCTTGCTTGCTACCAATGGGCTTAACCACACAACCAGGAGGCAAAATGGTAGAGAGAACTCGCACATCCGGACTTTTGGGTACTCCTTCGCAATATAAGATATTTACAGGCACAACGATCCCCCTAGCAAGCGGTAAGTATCATCCTCACCGATGACGTCACTTACGGCATCACTATGAGTGGTAAAAATAAACTGGCAATTTTGACTGAGTTTGGGAAGTTGGCGCACCAATAACTGTGCTGCTGGGGGATGAAGATTAAGGTCAATTTCATCAATCAGTACTATTGAGTTGGCAATCTGTTGCCTGATAAACTCGTATAGAATAGGAAATACCGACTGTTCTCCAGCTGACATTTCTACAATATCGTAAGTGCGGTGGTCATCATTGATTAAAAAGTAGTAGTCTTCTGGTGTAGGCGAATCAACTCCAGGCATTGGTTCTACACCTGCAAAGGAGCGTCCGGGAAAGATTTTGGTGTAAAGATTCTCCAGCTGTGTTAAGTAATCAATCGGATAGCTATGGGTAAGCTGAGCAAATTTCCACCCATTGAGATACTTACGCAGCCTCGCAACACCAACTTCAAAGGATACTCGTCCACTGCTGAACTTTCCCGTCCCGAATCGCCCAACTCCCAAGCCATTTTCTTCTGGCTGTGGTGTGACACCAAGATTCCGAAATTGATCAAACCAAAAAATACCTGGTAGCTTAGAGAACTCGGAACGAATAGATGGATCTGTTTCTAACAGGTTGCGGGCATAGTAACGCCCAGCAAATTGAAAGTATTCTGCGTTAGTTCCGGCGCGACAGCTTTCACCATCGAGAATAAGTCGGACGCGGTGACTGTCGCCTGGTTCAACAAAGGAGCGTTCTGGCTGTGTCTGTGCCCATCTGATGGCTACTGCGCGGGTTGCTTCAATTTCTTCATCTGAAAATGAAACTTCTAGTTCAATGTGTGGTGAGCCCCAGCGTTGGTAGCGCCCTGGAAGAAACCCCAGCCAGTCAAAATCAGTGACTCGTTGAAGAAGCCTGGTTGCCAGCGCTAGGGGAAGTGCGATTGCTTGCAGCAGAGTTGTCTTCCCCATACCATTGTCGCCTAACACCAAAAAGCGGTTGCTAACAATGTCGAGGGTTTGATTTTTGAACGATACTTCCAGGTGTTCAAATCGCTTAAAGTTTTTTATCAAAACGTATTCTACTTTCATCCCCTAGCAATCTCCTGGGTGATCGTGCAGCAATTTTAAATTTTAAACTTTAATGTATGGAGCAAGGTCGAGTTCACTATAAATATCTTTGACTGCTGGCAATTGACGTAAAACTGTAGCTCATCGACCGACTGCTTCTGCTAGTTTATCCATTACTGTCAATGCGGTTCGGTTAAGTCAAAAACCAGATAGACTAAAGGTTATCACTCAAGTGTACTGAGATTGAATGCAACTCAAAGAATTCTCACTGATGTGGCTTGCAATTGAATCAGGTACGGTACTCAAAGCCTTAGAAACAGCTAAAGTATGCCGAACTCCTCAATCTTTAAGATGCTTGCAAAATCTGGGTTTCAAGATTGTAAAGAAAGATGTGACTAATGGAGCAAGCGGGGAGTGCTCTTGGGGTTCAGACGATATTAAGGTTACGTTATCGGACATGATATGAGAGCGAAGACAGCGCAACTACAAACAGTCATATCAAGCCATATCCTGCCTGTTGTCCTTAACGACTGTTCGCTGAGATTGACTCTCAGTTGACCTGGTAGGGTAAAGATTAAAATAGCAGCAATTATGAAGCTAAAAGCGTCTAAAAAGAAAACCTGCCTTGCCCCAATAAAAGCTGCAATAGCCCCTGCAAAACCCGGACCAAGTACCGCTAGCAATTGGTAGGTGGCGCTTGAAAGGGCGATCGCTTGCGGATACTCATTTTCACCTGTTACTTGAGGGATTGTCGCCTTATACGTTGGCGTGAAAAAAGCATTGAAAACATTGAGTGCGAAGATGAGGGCATAGACTTGCCAAACTGCTGTCACAAACGGTAGTAGTCCAACAATTAACATTCGTGCCAAATGGGTTGTTACCATAATGCGCTTGCGGTCAAAACGGTCAGCGATCGCCCCTGCCAGTGGTGAGAGCAATACGAATGCCGTAACACGTAGCGTTAAAGCACTACTCAGCACAACAGCAGATTTTTCTCCCGCCAATTCAAAGGCAAGCAGCGCTAGACCAACCCAAGTCAGGGCATCACCTAACAAACTTATGGTTTGAGCCGTGTAAAGTCTAGCAAATACAGGGTTTCTTAAGCTGCTGAAAACCATAAAACTTGTGATTTATTTCTAGGGCATAACTCTAGAATGCTTATGTAGTTAAATTTTAACAGATATGGGGACTGGGGGCATATCTTTTTTTCCATTGGATATAAGTAGTATTCCTTCTTACAGTTTGCCAAAAATTAGGCGGGAAAGAAAATTGTCAGAATGCTGGGTTATAAGTTAAATTGTTCATATTTAGTTAGCAAAGTAAAATTATGGCTGCTCAATCTTCGATTTCACTTCAACAAAAAGCGAAAAGCTTGACTCTATCAACACCTGTGCAAGCAACTCTTTACGTTTCGCTCTGCGCTTTGACACTCTGGACAGTTTATTTCACTACTTATCCTGCTATCCACAATGCAACACATTCTTTGCGCCACCATACTTTATCTGTTAGTTGCCACTAGATAATTCAGTATCAACAAAGACTAGTAAATTCGCTAGATAATAGCAAATAGCTAGTTTTAGTCAGGCAATTAACTATTTAGTAATGAGCAACGGTAGTGTCACTTATATTGATTTCTACCGATTTATTCGGCTATTTGTCGCTAGTCTAGAATTAGCAAAAGTTTAATATGTCAAAATTTAAGTTTCATGCACTTATTGGTGCGGTGTTGCTGATAAGTGTGGTTTTCTCTGGATTAGTAGGATTGTCTCAATCTCCACACCCCACTGTCCGCTTAACCACAGATCCTCCTATCAATCAAGTCTTGCCATTTGAAGCAGAAGCAGACACCCCTCTTGGTTCTCATAAGCCTACATCTCCCACAAGCTTGCAATTACAAGCAGTAGATGCTGTAGGTAAACCTCTAGAGAATACAAAAATTCACCTGCAAATTCTGACTCCACCACGAAATATTTGGTTGACAACAGATTTTCCGATTGTGGAGGGAACTAAGTTATTGGATTTGGAAGCTAATGCGCCTCAAGGCAAGTTGGTTGTTCAACAAACTTTACCCATTCGCGGTAAATATGAACTATTAGTCAATGTCACTCCCCTTCAAGTTGGTGCATTTGCTCCATTTGAACAAACAATAACATTCGATCTTCCCGAAAACCCTTTGAAATATAAGTATTTTGGCATCTTAGTTGTCATTTTACTGATTGTTGGCTTCGGGGGCGGTTGGGTAATAGGTGGTTCTCAAACAATCCAGCCAGGAGAAATAGCACCTTCTCGAGTGCGATTGTTACTCAGTGGGGCAATAATAGTGGCGATCGCTGCCTTAATATTTATCAACGTGAATGCTGAGATGGCTGAGTCTCATATGTCACACATGAGTGAGCCTTCCCCAAAAACTGATAACTCTGGCATTGGAGAATCCCAAGGTTTTAAGGCGCAAATTTCTGGAGATACTAGTGCCACAGTGGGAATTCCGGCTAAGTTAGAACTTCAAGTCACCGACACCACAACGAATGAGCCAGCCACAAATGTACTCTTGAATATTAAAGCAACTCAGCTTGAAGAAAACTGGGTTGCCTTTGCCTATCAAGCGACTCCTGATAGCGCGGGACAGTTAAAGTGGCTTTCTGAGTTTTTTGATGGCGCACCCCACTCTCTTGAGGTGCAAGTTTCTCCACAACCTAATGCAATACGGCAATTCCAACCCTTTAAGGTTAAAAAAGAAATAGAAGTTGAAGCCGTTTCACCACCTTTATCCGTGCGGTTTATTGGACTAGCATACTTTACTATTTTTGTGATCATTGGCTTGCTGATAGGAATGAGAGTAAGGCAGTTGCGTGGGAAAAGAGAGGCACGTACATGAGAATTTGACTGATATCATGTTCGCCTGAATATTTATCATCAACGCAGAACCCCACCCCAGTAAAGCACAGCTTTACGTTCCCTCCCCGCTTGCGGGGAAGGGTTGGGTGTGGGGTTTTATACAACATGAATGATAACTAATTAACCGAACTTGATATGACTTTATGGGATATAAATGAGTAAACAACGCAACCATAGGACCTGACTTAAGATTCGCTCATCCGATCCAAATCCCGATCAGCCCATGATATGGGGTCTGAAAGTGGTTCTAAATGGGTAACCACATTAGTTCCAGGTATCGCTTTGATAATCCTTAACTCAATTTCCTCACATAGCTGGTGACCGCTTTGAACTGTCCAATCTCCTGGTACCAGGATGTGGAAAGATACAAATTGACGGGAGCCAGCTACTCGTGTGCGCAGTGCATGAAACAAAATGCCGTTCTTTTCGTAATCTGCTAATATATCCGCAATGATTTGCTGCTCTGCTTCTGGTAATGCCATATCTAAGAGTCCAGCACCAGTTTCATGCAGTAGCCGCATCCCTGTCCAAAAAATATAGGTAGCCACAATCAGTGCGATCGCTGGATCAAGAACAAGAAAACCCGTTAATTTCACCAACAATACACCAAGTAAAACACCAAGGGAAACCAAGACATCAGTGAACAGGTGCTGCGCGTCAGCCCGTAAGGTGATTGAGCGCAACCGTCTTCCAGCTCGTTGCAGGATTAAACCCACACCACCATTAATTGCTGTTGCCACAACTGAAAGCCCTAGCCCTAGCCCAATCTGCTCTAACGGTTGTGGATGAGCTAAGCGCTGTGACGCTTCAAAAGCAATAGCAACTCCTGCCACCAAAATCAGTGCACCTTCCAGTCCACTAGCAAAGTATTCTGCTTTGGATTGACCAAAAGCGTATGAGGTGTCGGGTGGTTTTGCCGCCAAAGTTAGCGCCCATAATGCAAACAGTGCTGTAATTAGATTTACAGGTGATTCAGCAGCATCAGAGAACAACCCTACAGATTTAGTCAAAAAATAAGCACCAAACTTGAGTGCCATCGCTAACAATGCTGCGACAATCGAGAGAGGCGCGTAAGAACGTGCTGACTTAAGTTGCATGAGGATTCTCAACAGAAGCAGAAACTTCTAAATATGATTTATGTTAATGTATGCAAGCTTACACATAATTGAGTTTTAAATCTATCGTCATAAAGTCATAAACATTGACTAAAATATAGACAGACTCGGTAAAAGAACTTGTACGACTTCCCGGATCAGGATTAATACCAATTCTCTAAAATGAGGCACAGATACAGTAGGGGCGAACGGCTGTTCGCCCTTGGAGGATATTTGATGTGTAGCGAAGTTTTAGGGAAATGGTATAAGTGGTACTGGAAATGTTAAATTACAGCGGTTTTCACATAAATGAACCACACCCTTGGTAAGGGCGATCTTCGTAGCGTAAAGCCTACGGCATAGCAACGCTATGAGCGAGTCTTCTCCCAAGGGGAGACGCCAAAGGCGAACGAGCGTCACAGCCGTTCACCCCTACGACTATGGTCTATATACCTGAAAATTGCTGTGAAGTTTTTTTTATAACTTTGCTTATCAATGTAATTATCTTTTATCTTGCTTGAAAAACATTAGATGATGAGATCACTGAAAAGATTAAGGAGAATTATTTAAGTTGTATTGGCTACTGAGCTATTTCTGAGTACAACCTTCTCCCTGCTTAACCGAGAAGTATTGCAGAGCGCCCGCCCTGACTGCGATCGCTGCAAATGCATATTTTGAGGATGCGCTCGTCTACGACGGGCACCTCTCTCCCAAGCACGTGTATGAGGAGCTTTCTTGAGAGGGCGAGAGTGTATGAGATTTGACTGAGAACGGGTATAGTTCTATCTATGTTGTGTACTTATTTAAGCAACAACCTCAAATGGAATCAACATTACAGCTAATAACATGTCCGCTCAATTAACCTTAATTCTAGAAGAACCCCACCCCGCCAAAGCTACGCTTTGTCTCCCCTCCCCGCAAGCGGGGAGGGGTTGGGGTGGGGTTCTTGAATTATGGGTGATTTGACGGACATGATATAACTTGGTAGTATCACTTCCACGAGTATTTGGAGGAAGCTGTGTATTTTCATTACGAGTGTTCCCGCGTGTGCTTCTATCTAAATCATCTAGTAAACTATTAGTTAAATCTAAAAATTCGTCTCCGGTAATATCTGGGACGGGACTGCGTTGAGCGCCTATTCCTCTAGTATTTGCTAATGTTTTGATTACATCTAGAAAACTACTTAATGGTTCAGTACTGGCGTGTTACTTGAATATCAGTTAAGACTGGTTTCTGAGCAATAATTTTTGACTGAGGATTAAATGCAGTCGCCTCTGCTATTCCGCTTAATATTCCGGCAATCGTAATGATTCCTCCAATCCTCAATACTGCTAGATTGAATTGATTATCTATTTTAATGAATTTTTGCGTAATATTTATTTTCATCTTTATATTTACTAAGTTTAAATAAATTCAACTGATCCAATACAAGTACTTATATCTGTATTTTTGTGAGCATCATAGCCGACACAATCATGGTAATATTTATTCTGCCTCCCCAATAAGAGTAAAAGCAGCCCATTGAGATGGACTAGAATATTTTTTCTTAGTAGTAAGTATGGCGTTTCGTAATGCAGTAGCTTTGTCAAGTTTCTGTTGCAAATTTTTATAAAATTCAGTCATTAAAAAGGCTGTAGAACCATCATCTATAGCCCATAAGGAGACAATGACACTAGGTGTTCCAGCACTAATTAAAGAACGAGATAAACCAATAACCCCATCACCAGTTATTCTACCTCTACCTGTGTCGCAAGCACTGAGAACAACCAAATCAGCGTTGATTTTTAGATCCAGAATTTCTCCTGCTGTCAATAGTCCGTCGCGCTTTTTATCTTCCTTGCTTAGAGGTGATGAGAGGGAATTGGGATTTTCTGGTGCGAGAGCGATCGCACTATCTAATCCTCGAATATCATCAAATAATCCGTGGGTGGCAAAATGAATAATTCGCGCTTGGGGTAAGCGTTGCACAATAGCGGCTTCTGTTGCGTCATCGCCAATTAAAGCTTGGGTGTTAAATAAGGATGCAATGGCTTTGGCTTCTTTCTCTGCACCAGGTAAGGAAGATAATTGTTGCGGTTTATCCCCAATTTTTAAGGCAACCTTCGGCATTGTAGGATTACCTACAATGAGTGGAGACATGAAATTAAGCCCTACTAACACACTTGTTGAACTTTTCCTTCTCTTTTGAAGTTGCTGATGGGTTAAATCTAAAACCTGAATTGATGGTGATGTCAGAATAGTATGTTTTTCTATCAGGTATTTACCCTCTTTGTCTTGCAATGCGGGGAAGGGTACAAGAAATAATGAATTTTGAGGAATGAAGATTACCTTATCAGTTTCTTTTGTAGGTAAAAGGTCAGCAATAGGTTTAATTAATAATTCATGTAATCTCTTTAAATTATTTTGCCCTTGGGAAAGATTGGGTTTGTATGATACTTGAACACCACGACTTCTAACACCGATTGATTGACGGCTGGTGGTGACTAGGTTATTTAAATTTGTATTTTCTTTCTGCCACAATGGATTGAGGTCAGCTTTGCGGAATGTGACTTCTCCAGTGGGTTTAACAACCCAAATATATAACTCTGATTCTTGTGCTTCCTGTTTACCTGCTACTTTGAAATCATCAGTAATAATTGAATATTGAACTAAAGTGGCGTTTTGTGATTTAGCAGTTTGTTTTATTTGCTCAATATTTAGTGGGTTATATAATTGTTTTTGAGGCTTAGAAGATACTTGAGAAGCAAGTAACTCTACAAAGGCACGCCCTCTTCCTCGCTCGGCTATTTCGAGAGATGCGTCATGTTTATTTTGAGCAATGAAAACTTGTTGTAAAATGCGATAAATACTACTTTGCGTATCAAACAAAGAAACTTTATCACTATCATTTAATTTTTGCTCTCGCAGAGATTCTAAAACTCTTATTCCCTCAAATAGAATACTTTCTGCTAACTTGAGATTTCCTTGTTTGTAGTAATTAAGCCCTAAATTGTTAAGTGCAGCGCCCTCACCTCTACGGTCGTTTATTTTTTGAGATATTTTCAACCTTTGCTGTTGATACTCAATGGCTTTGGGGTAGTCTCCCAAACTATAGTAGGTATTACCGAGACCACCCAGCGCATTACCCTCCCCTTGACGGTCTTGTATTTCTTGGGCGATTTTCAGGCTTTGTTGTTGGTACTCAATAGCTTTGGGGTAGTCTTCCAAATTACGGTAGGCAATACCCATGTTTGCCAGTGATTGACCCTCCCCTTGGCGGTCTTGTATTTCTTGGACTATTTTCAATCTTTGCTGTTCATACTTAATCGCTTTGGGGTAGTCTCCCAAAGCAAGGTAAATACTACCTATGTTTCCTAGTGATTGACTCTCCCCTTGACGATCTTGTATTTCTTGGGCGATTTTCAGACTTTGTTGTTGGTACTCAATCGCTTTTGGGTAGTTTCCTAAACTATGGTAAACAACACCAAGATTTCCTAGTGCTTGCCTCTCTCCTAAAAGGTATTTAATTTCCTGGACAATTTTCAAGTGATTCTGATGATACTCAATGGCTTTAAGGTAGTCTCCCAGATCATTGTAAATGTTACCGAGATTACCAAATGCAGCACCCTCCCCTTGACGGTCTTTAATTTCTTGGGCAATTTTCAAGTGATTCTGATAGTATTCAATGGCTTTGGGGTAATCTCTCAAACTATAGTAAGCATTTCCTAGACTACCGAATACAGATCCTTCTCCTTGACGGTCTTTTATTTCTTGGGCGATTTTCAGACTGTGCTGATGGTATTCAATGGCTTTGTGATAATCTCCCAATAGATCATAGGTATTACCAAAATTGTAGAGTGCAATACCCTCGGTTTTCCTGTCTTTAATTTCTCGCAAGATTGGTAAACTTTGCTGATAGTATTCAATGGCTTTGCGGTAATCTCCCAAAAAATGGTAAGCCAGACCAATATTTACTAATGTTTTCCCCTCACCTTGATGGTCTTTTATTTCGCGGTAGATTAACAGTGCTTGCTGCCAAGATTGTAATGCGGCAGTGAATTGACTGCTTAGCAGTTGCTCACGACCTCGCTGCATCATTTTCTCTGCTTCCGCTTTACGGTCATTATTCGTTTGCGCCGATGTGTGCGATACTGTAAATACTAAGGGTAAATTAGAACTAAAAGAAATTGAATTTTGAACAAAAGTAGTATTTTGTAATTTAGTATTTTTTTGATTTTTCTGTTTTTCTAATGGCTGAGGTGATTTCAAATCATTATTAGCGTTAGCAGTTAAGCGAGATGCCAATAACTCTACAAAAGCTCTAGCGCGACTACGTTCTGCTATTTCTAAAGCTGTATCGATTTTGTTCTGAGCAACAAGGACTTTTTGTAGAGTATTGTAAGTATTACTTTGCGTGTCAAAAATCGAAATTTTTTCATTATCATTTAATTCTCGACCCCGGAGAGATTCTTTAAGTTTTACGGCTTCAATTAGGTGACTCTCTGCTAAAGCGAAATTTCCTTGTTTATAGAAAGCCAATCCTAGATTATTCAGTGATTGACCCTCACCTAAACGGTCTTTAATTTCTCTTGCTATAACCAAGCTTTGTTGATGGTACTCAATCGCTTTCGAGTTATTTCCCAAAGCATCGTAGACAAGACCAAGATTAGTGAGTACAGCAACCTCACCTAAACGGTTTTTAATTTCTCGTGCGATCGCCAAGCTTTGTTGTTGATACTCAATGGCTTTGGGATAGTTTCCCAAGCTATAGTAAGCAAGACCTAGATTTGATAGTGCAGTACCCTCATTATTACGGTTTCTAATTTCTCGCGTTAGGGCTAGCCTTTGTTGATAATACTCAATGGCTTTAGGGTAGTTTCCCAAAGCATGGTAAGCAATACCAAGATTATTGAGTGCAGTACCCTCATTATTACGGTCTTTAGTTTCTGGTGCGACCGCCAAACTTTGTTCATGATACTCAATTGCTTTGGGGTAATTTCCCAAAGCATCGTAGACAAGACCAAGATTAGTGAGTGCAGCAGCCTCATTATTACGGTCTTTAATTTCTCGTGCGATCGCCAAGCTTTGTTGTTGATACTCAATAGCCTTGGGGTAATTTCCCAAGACATTGTACGCAGTTCCAAGATTACCTAATATAGCACCCTCTCCTTTACGGTGTTTAATCTCCCGATATATTTTTAGTGCTTGTTGCCAAGACTGTAAAGCGATTTCAAATTGGCTGGTTTGAGCTTTTTGGAGGCCTTGTTCATTTAGTCTGTCAGCTTCTGCTTTACGCTCAGTATTAGTCTGCGCCAAAACCCGCGACGCAGCAAAGACTATTGGTAAACTAGAACCCAGCGAAGTCGAAACAATAGCCAACAGGCAAATAAACACACCTAACCCAAGTTTGCAGGAACGCATCGTCATACCTCACACTACTACAACAAACCAATTAACGTAAAAGCAGCCCAATCTTGAGGATAAGGATACTTTTTCATCGTTTCCAGCATCGCTTGACGTAACGCACCCGCTTTATCGGTATTTTTCGTTAAATTACCATAAAACTCCGTCATAAGAAATGCCGTCGTCATATCATCCACTACCAATACGGTTCGGTTAAGGAATTTATTCGTTAAGGCAGGCAGGGGGTGTAGGGGAAGTAGAGCAGTAGGGTATATGAATTACAGGTTATTTCTGACTTGAGGTGATTTCTCTTTGCCCGCTCATCTTTATATATTTCTGAGGTTTGAGAGGATATGCAAAATTGGAGACTTATTTGGAAACTATTTGTAAGTTAAGCGAGCAATCAGCCCAGAATGCATATCAGATGAGGCTTGAAGCCTGATGGTTGAGGGACGTGTGTATGGGGGTGGCAAGCCACAACTATTGCGCATGACTTATTTACATCGCAATTCACCACAAAGTCCTGCCAGTATGGTGTTAAATAAAGTACAAATGGATGTCTTAATTACTAGTACCTCACCAAAACTAAAAAATGGTGTAGAGTGTACCGTTGACTGGGCAATTAGAGCGCTCGCTCGTCTGGGGGAATACTTGGAATATAGAAAAGGGACTGCAAAGTCAAGCATACTTAGAAACTCTTGAGCAAATCACAGCCCGAGCTAAAATTGAAGCTTTGGACCGTTCCATTGAAACTCTTAATATCGAATTACTTGAAATCCAAGCAGAACACCTGGATACATTAGCTAAGTTACCTTTTTACCACAAAGACCCATTCGACCGCTTAATCATTGCTCAAAATTTAGTCGAAAATATTCCATTAGTTACAAAAGATGGTGCATTCACAAATTACTCTGTAATGCTGCTGTGGTAAAAAAATTAGATTGACTCAACTGTTCAACAGCTTTTAGTAAATCTTGGGATCTCATTTGCACGGTTCTTTTGTAATTTCCGTTCCTCGGTGGATTAGTTTGTTGTTCGGGAACTTCGAGCGAGTTGTTTTGAAGGATTACTTCTATTTTGACGGACATAAATACTTTTCTGTCTTGGCAATGGTTATCAATTTCAGCAGTACCTAAAATAATAATTTATGTACATTTGAATAAATGTTCAATAGTTATATTATGATAAAAATAGCTAATTTTGTCGTCTTTTCAAAGCTGCCATGACTCAAACTCCTTCCCTCAAAACCCAGTTTTTGCAAGTTGATGGCATGGAGTGCGGTGGCTGTGCATCTACCATTGAAGCTAGCTTGCAGCAGTTGCGTGGTGTGACGGAAGCTTCAGTGAGTTTTGCCACTAGAGAAGCTCAAGTATCTTATAACTCGACTCTCCTAAATGAAGCTGAAATTATAAATCGCATAACAGATGAGGGTTATACGGTTAAACTGAATAATGAAATAACGCTTCACAATCACACCAACTGCTGTGAGGGCGATCGCAATCATGATCACAAACATGTTGAAGCCGCTGCGACTAAAAAGCTACAAGTGAAAGTTAACGGAATGGATTGCGGCAGTTGTGCCAAGACGATTGAAGTTGGCTTGCAGCAGATGGCAGGCGTGAGGGATGTGTCGGTTAACTTTGCGACTGAACAATTACAACTATCCTACGATCCTACTCTTGTGAGTGAGACAGCCATTGCTGAGCGGATTAAAACTCTGGGCTATACGGTTGGCGAGAGTTTGGCGGCATGTTCCCACGACGATCATAACCATGCTCATCCAGTCCCCAAACCCTCTCAGAATCCAGCACCGTCAAACTGGAAATTCTGGATTAGCAACCGTCGAGGACAAAGCGTAATTTTAGCAGGGATGGGATTAGTCTTGGGCTTAATCGCGCAATATTTTGCCTTACCCGTCTGGATAGTACGCAGTTTTTACGGCATTGGCATAATAGTTGCTGGCTATCCTATTGCACGGGCTGGCTTGTTTGAATTACGGTTACGCCGTGCCGATATGAATTTGCTGATGACAATTTCAGTTATCGGGGCAGTGATTTTAGGGGATTGGTTTGAAGGGGCGCTTGTCTTATTTTTGTTCTCCTTAGGCACAACACTACAAGTTTTCACCTTTGGGCGTACCCGTAATGCAATCCGCAGTCTAATGGATTTGACTCCGCCCACAGCTACCGTTAAGAGGGGAAATCAAGAAGTTACTGTAACCGTTGAAAGCATTCAAGTTGGTGAAATTTTAACGATTCGACCGGGACAGCGCGTAGCGTTGGATGGTATAGTTATTTCTGGTACAAGCGCGATTGACCAGTCCCCAATTACGGGAGAGTCAATTCCAGATGATAAAACTCCTGGCGATACAGTTTATGCTGGAACGTTGAATCAGGAAGGTTTTTTAGAAGTAAAAGTCACCCATACGTCGAACGATACCAGCGTTGCTAAAATTATCAATTTGGTGGAACAAGCGCAAGGAAGCCGCGCTCCTTCTCAGCAGTGGGTGGATCGGTTTGCAGAAGTTTACACCCCGATAGTGATAATAGTCGCATTTCTCATTGCTGTCATTCCGCCCTTAGCATTTGCTCAATCTTTTAACGTTTGGTTCTATCGATCGCTGGTTATGTTAGTCATAGCCTGCCCTTGTGCTTTGGTCATTTCTACCCCTGTTTCAATTGTCAGCGCTATTGGTGCAGCAACCCGCCGAGGCGTTTTATTCAAAGGGGGATATGCCTTAGAAACAGCCGGACGCCTGACTAGTCTTGCTTTTGATAAAACTGGTACCATTACGCAAGGGTTACCTGTTGTGCAACAGGTTTATGATGGGAAGGTGAGTGCAGATATGGTGTTAATGATTGCGGCTTCATTAGAGCAACGCTCAGAACATCCACTGGCAAAAGCAATTGTGACAAAAGCTCGTGAGGAAGAAATAGAATTAGAAACACCTCTCAACTTCATGGCATTACCTGGTAAAGGGATTCAAGCAAACTTTGGTGAGTCGTTATACTTTGTTGGCAATCGACGCTTGTTTGCAGATAAAGGCATTTCTTTGTCTCAAAAAGCTGAGTCTCTGTTGGCGGAAATTGATGATCTCGGTCAAACTCCGGTGTTGGTAGGGATAAATCAAGAGTTATTAGGAGTCATTGCTCTAGCAGATGGAATTCGGTTATCAGCAACAGAAGCAATCCGACAATTGAAGCAGACTGGGTTAAAGCGGTTAGTGATGCTGACAGGCGATCGCGCTAAGGTTGCCAAGCAAGTTGCTCAACAAGTTGGCATTACAGAGTATCAGGCGGAACTGTTACCTGAAGATAAGCTCCAAGCAATTCAAGATTTGCATCAAAGAGGAGTTACAGGGATGGTTGGAGATGGCATTAACGATGCTCCTGCCCTGGCTGCGGCAGATGTTAGTTTTGCTGTGGGTGGAATTGATATTGCTATAGAGACAGCAGATATTGTATTAGTAGGAAGTGACCTGAGACGACTTGCCTATGCAGTCGATTTAAGCCGCCGCACTGTGTCTGTGATTCAACAGAATGTGGTTTTTTCCCTTGTCTCAAAGGCATTGTTTTTGCTGCTAGCGACGTTTGGGTTTGTTGGGTTAGCTGTCGCTGTTTTGGCAGATACAGGTACTTCCTTGCTAGTTACTGCAAATGGAATGCGGCTATTTAGTTCAATCGCAAAAAAGCATTGATATTTTGTTTAAGCTCTGTTCTCGATCTAGGTGAAGTTCGATGCGCCGCTTGGAAGTAATTCAACAAGGTTGTTTAGAAGTTCAACAACTTGTTCCACAACTTTATGCCCAGGGTATTAATCCTATACTCACAAATATTCGTCAGTTTATAGCTAAACCCTCTGCTTTATTGCACGGATTGTCGGCTCCGGAGTTTGCAGTTTAATCAAAATGCGATTTCTCGTTGTTCGTAGTTAGGTTGTTCAGCTGCTAAATCGGAGATAAAAGCTTTAATTGCACCGATCCCCGTATATAATATTCCACTGGCAGCTCGGTATCCCCGGCGACTCCAACCAGCCCAACCAAACAGCTCTCCCATTTCCCCGCTCTTCAGCTATTGTTGTTTGTTCTTCAACTTCAGCATCAACTGTAGGTGTACAAGGGTGGTGCAGGACTATTTGTTCTTCAAGTTGTTTATTAAAGAGTACTTGAAGTTGCACTAGCTCTTGCTCTTGCTTCAAGACCAAATCTTTCAACCGCTCGATTTCTGACATTAGCGGGGTGATAGTTTTCTCCAACTGAGAGTTCAAAACTTTAGTAGCCTGGTTTGAGAACGTATTGCCCCAACTGTTTTTGTTGGCATCTTGGAGAGCTTTCTCCAATTGGACTATTCGTTGTTCTAACTGCTGATTTTCAACTTGAAGAGAAAGCACTCTTTCTAGTTCGCGTTCTTTTTCAACAAGCTGTTGAATTAATTCTTCTTTAACCTCTGTCATTTTTTGGGCATGAAGCTTTGTAGCCTGTATTTCTTCTGTGACTGCAAGTCGTGCCGCATCCCGAAGTTCAACAAACCGCCCCAGTTCTTCTTCTGCTTTTTCTTTGTCTCGTTGTGCCAGAGCTTCAGCTATCTTTTGCTCTACTTGAGCGGCGGTAAACATTTGTGTTGAATTTGGTTTAGGAACGTCAAAAGCGACTATATCTGACTTGAGCGCAGGGGAGGCAGGGGAAGCTTGGGAGGCAAGATTAGTGTTGCAAGACATAGAACCACAATCTGAATCGGAATTAGGGGAAGTAAGAGTGAATAGACAATTGGTTTTTTCTTTCCTTGCGACTGTTTTGATCTGTGCTGCTGTCTTTTTACCAGTGCCTACAAGTTCTTTTACTAGGGCCGTCGAGACTTTAGTCAATTGGCGTAAAGCAGCGACGCTCCAGCTTTGTACTTTCTCTGTTACCAAGCGTTGGAGCCGTAGGGTGAGCGAATCAAACCAAGTACGTATTTCCATTGCTGAGGAAGCGATGTATCGAGATGCTCCGAAATCGGCACTCTTGAGCCATGCTTCAAAAATTTTCTTGCCTTTAGTACCTTGAGCAAGACAGTCAGAATATACATCCTGCAATGCCCGACCACAGGCGAGCAAACCGTCAAAGGATGAACGCACGAAGCCCAAAAAGTTAAAGAGCGTGGTACGGGCTTTGGTTTGTAGTTTGAGGTCGTCAAACTGGTTGTAATCGAAGCTGTAGGTGAGCGCGAACGGGGCCTTAGCGTCGGCTTGGTCTGAGATATGTTGTTCTAGCTCTAATTGGGCGATCACCTGTTCATTTTCTTGGCAGGCGATACCGAGTCGGGCGGCTTGCCCTTCGCGCTCGCATTCAAGCAGCAGTTGTGTCATTATTATATTGACCTCCCAAGGGGTTGACGTTAGCCGTTGCGGTTCTTCCTGGCAGTTGAGCGCAGCGGCTTTCTGTTACTAATTCTACTTGCGTTAAGTGACAACGTCAACCAGTTGGGTTAAGATAAAAAATATAGTTACTGGAATGGATATGAAGAAGTTAAGAGAGCGGTTAAATCTTAGAACTGTTGATGTAGCAAGCATTGTTGGTGTTGGAGAGTCTTCTGTACGGAATTGGGAGAAAGGACGTACTATCCCTAAACTGAGAGTCGATCAGACAGCAGCACTATGTAGACTTTATGGCTGTTCAATTGATGAATTAGACCTTGCAGTTAAGGAATCTATGGCTAATGCTCCACAGTACCAAGATTAAGAATTCTATATTTTGTTCTAGTAAGTTAAAGGCGTTGTGTACTACTGCTTCAACCGATGTGGTACGGCTGAAAACTTTACAGTATTCTATACTCACTTGCCCAAGCACTGACAACATGAATTGCTTTTTGTTCACTATTACGGTCAAAGGATTGACGCACAGTTTTTCCGTCGATAAGTATTACTTGAGCGCCAATAGCTTTAGTAATTGACGTAACCTACGGATGAAAACATTGCTCAAATTCTTGAGAGTTTAATCTCGCAAATCCCCTTGCAATCGTGTAAAGCTCGCCCTTGGAAGTTTCCCCCAGCAGACTTTACGTCATGAGAGGGGTTGGGATGAACACAGTTGCAAAAAGGGACTTCCTTTAACGCGCATCGCTACTAAAAACGACGATCAAGGGAGCATTTTGAGGCAAAGCTCGCGTCCGTGAGTACTCTCTCCCGCAGACGAGTGCAACATTCTCAACAACACAACAGATCAACCCCACCTTAAACTGAATAGTTTGTGATGCCGCACGACAGCTTTTATATTTAGCAAAAGTCCAAATGTCACAGGGCGTTGATCCTTGAGGTATTTCACAGACTTATAGAGCGTGCAATTCAATTCTAAACATCATATTCACCAAGGGCGATCGCATCTAGCTTTGCTTGATCTAACACTCTTATTTTACCACCTCGATGGTAAGTAACGATTGCCTGGATCTGTTTAAACAATCGTACACATTCTTCATAAGTGATGCCGATGCTGCGAGCAATCTGGTAATACGGCAGACGCGATCGCAAGCATAATCCCTGCTCAGTCAAGTCAGTTCCCTCTGCGATCGCCGCCCTCTGAATAAATTGCGCCAACCGCACGAGCGCCCGCTCCGAAGCCAATCCATGCACCACTTGATGCAGATGCTGGAGGCGCTCATTGAGTACAGCAATAATCTGCAATGCAAGTTCTGGAGTTTTCTGAATCACTTCTATTAAGGCAGTGCGTTCAATCATCAGAATCTGACAATCCTCCTCAGCCACCACGGTTGCAGGGGCTAAGGCATGACTAAATAGTGCAGGCGCAGCAAATATTTCTCCTGCGGGTAACGTCCGCAAAATCGTTTCTTTACCCGTGGAAGCGGTTTTCTTAATTTCAATTCTGCCACTGAAAACGACAAAGAGTTTAGCTGGTAAGCGATCGCCTTCATGGAAAATAATTTCTCCACGCAAATATTGCTTAACCACAGCATGAATTTGTAACTGTGAAAGCCGATCCACATCTAGCCCGTAAAAAAGTGAAATTTGCCCTAGTTGTTCAACCGTGACTTGCATCGTTAAACCGCCTCGATTAAGCTTGGCTTGATTTGTTTTCCAATTTAACTTTTTCTCGTCCAACTATGAGCTAACTCAAAGAAATTCAGTTTAATTGAAATTGGAAAAAAGTGTTCGGTTGAACTTCTGTGATAGCCGACAAGTGGGGAGGAGTCAATTTACATCATTACCGCCGCCATTCGACTAAAAGACTGAATCTTCTCATCTATAAGAATTATCTCTCCTCGCGCTCGGCTAAACTCAAAAGAATACAATCTTCTGTTAGACTGTAGAGAATGAGCCATTCGCTCATACTACAGGCACAGCAAATAGTTCTCCAGAGGTAAATATCATGTCCGGTTAAAGACTTATCATGAAACAAGCAGTTTTGCTGGGGGGATTAAGAACTGAAACAAAAAAGATTTCCGAACTTTGCTCCTTGATGCTGTGTTCTAACTAATCAACCAGATATCATATAACGTTAGCAAAATCGTTATATTCACTGATCATGCAAGAAGAAAAACGAATTATAGATGAAGAAATATTACTAAAACCAGGCACTCTGTGGAAACGTGTTAAGGAACAGACTGAGTACGCTCTCCAATGTGGAGCTTTGCTGACAATACCAACAAAGTTTGAATTTGTAGAGCAAGATGGTATTCGCTTCTTGGTGCGAGTTTTATCTAACCTTGCTCGCAAAGATGCAGTTAAGCAAAAACAACAAACACAAACTTCATCCAGTCAAGTAATCAATCCTTTTCTTCCTTACGAAGAGGATTTGTTTGTTGCAGACATTTCGCACACTCACGTATGTATTTTAAACAAATTTAACGTTACTGACCATCACCTGCTGATCATAACTCGTGCTTTTGAGGAACAGGAAACTCTACTCACTGTGCAAGATTTTGCAGCAATGTGGGCTTGTTTAGCTGAGTTTGATGGTTTGGTATTTTACAATGGTGGCAAAATTGCAGGTGCTAGTCAGCCACACAAGCATTTACAACTAATTCCACTTCCACTTATACCCGATGACTTGCAGATCCCAATTGAACCTTTGTTCGCATCTGCACAATTTCAAGACTCTGTTGCTACTATACCGCAACTTCCTTTTGTACACGCCTTTACAAAGCTAGAGCCTGCTTGGGTAAAATCTCCATTGAAAGCTGCTGAAGCGACACTCTCACACTACCACGCTCTGCTAAACTCCGTTAGTTTAGAAGATACTCAGCAAGCGAATGGAGAACAATCTGGTGCTTACAATCTTCTCTTGACAAGGGAATGGATGTTGATTGTACCGCGATCGCATGAATCGTTTGAGTCCATTCCTGTCAACTCGTTAGGATTTGCAGGTTCGCTTTTTGTCAAAAACGAACAACAAATGCACATTCTCAAAAACCTTGGTCCTATGACTTTACTACAGAAAGTCGCCTTAGCAACAAAACAGGGACTGACTGCTGAATGAAAATATCTGGGCATATCCTGGCAATTATTCCGGAATACCCATGTAATTGAATGTGTCTTAAACCAAACACAACAATATGGAGGACATTCAATTAGTGACTCTCAGCATCGGTGGTGCTGCTGCTAAAGAATTAGTAGACACAGAGGTTGAAGCCGCTACGACTAAAGTGAAGATGAAACGCCGTATATATATACAAATATTTGTGAAATCTAAGTAATGTCATGTTCGTTTAAACACTTATAATAATGTTTGTAGTTGCGCTGTCTTCGCTCTTAGCAACTACGAACCTATCTTTTATTTATAACTCATTTACCGAAGTGGGTTAAATATGTTTGCCTTGGTGTGACACCCACTCCTTCATGACTGCGGTAATTCGTCGCAAGTCGTTTTCGCTAATGATGTATGGGGGCATAGTGTACAGCCACTTGCTATACGGACGGAGCCATACTCCCCGCTCTCGAGCAAACTCCCTGAATCCTATGAGGTTTGACGGAGATTCAAACTCCAAGACTCCTATTGCTCCAAGTACTCGTGCGTCACAAAGCGATCGCCCCTCTAATCCCTGGATCTCTTCAATGAGTACTTGCTCAATAGCTTTGACTTTACTGAGGTAGTTTTCGGTTTCGATAAGGTTGATACTTGCCAACGCCACAGCACAGGCGACGGCATTTCCCATGAAAGTCGGCCCGTGCATGAAGGCGAGTTCCGGATCATCACTGAGAAATGACTCATAGACTAGGCTTGTAGCGATAGTCGCCGATAGTCCGAAGTATCCCCCAGTCAGCGCTTTACTAAGTACCATAATATCTGGGGTGACATTGGCAAGCTCGGCTGCGAATAAAGCTCCTGTTCGTCCGAAACCCGTCGCTATCTCGTCGAATATGAGTAGCACCTCGTACTCATCACAGAGTTTTCGGACGTGGAATAAATACTCAGGGGGATAGAAGCGAAAGCCACCAGCTCCTTGAAATATCGGTTCGAGGATCATGGCGGCAATCTGGCTGTTGTGCGATTTCAGAAGTTCGGCGAGTTGACGAAGCGATGCTTGACATTCGTCAGATTCTATGTTGTTGCCGCCCGGTGCATCAACGAAATACTGGGGGAGCAGAACCCCTTTAAACAATCGGTGCATCCCTTCGTCGTCGTCACTGACTGACATTGCCCCTGTCGTGTCGCCGTGATATCCCCGGCGGAGCGCCACGAAACTACTCTTCTGGGAAACTCCTTTGTTGCGCCAGAACTGAATTGCCATCTTTAGGGCAATCTCTACTCCCACTGAGCCGCTGTCACCAAAGAACACATGATTGAGCTTCTTAGGGGTAATCCTGACTAGCGTCTCTGCCAGATGAATAGCTGCATCGTTAACGAGGCCCCCAAGCATAACATGAGCGAATTTTGCCAGTTGCTCCTGAACCGCTTTATTCAGGACAGGGTGATTGTACCCGTGAATAACGCACCACCACGAAGAAATGCCGTCAATCAACACCGTACCATCATCGAGGTAGAGTTTGACTCCTTCTGCTCGAACGACTCGATACGGGGGCGGAACGGTCTTCATTTGTGCATACGGAAGCCAGAGCGAATGAACTTGTGTCGTCATCGGGTTTCAAGTCAAGTTTATTGACGCGAGAAATATTATAGATCAGGTGTAGAGCTACGAATCACTTGACCAGAGCGGCAAGTTATCTTGCACTCTTGATTATACTTAAAACTCCTATAGCTGTTTTAGCTCATGAAGGACACAAAGACGAATTTCCAGAAAACTACTCAAGCGACTGTTTAGATTCAAGTTAATAGATAAGGCTACTGAAATTAGCCTTATCAGTTTGTAAGCTTTTACACCGTAGGGGAAAACTCTGCCCGAAACTGGCTAACAACCCGATCCAACCCAACAGAATGAGCTGCTTTAAACAGAATCCGATCGCCTTGTTTGACAAACTCTTTCAAAGAAGCTACTAACTCTGCGTGAGTGGCAAAACATTCTGTTGGGACACCGCTTGCACCCTGGACTATTGTCTCAGTATCAGCACCATCATTCAAAACCATCAAAGCATCCAATTTCAACTCACGTACAGTTTCCCCCACTTGCTGATGGAGTTGGTGCGATCGCGTACCCAATTCTTTCATTGCACCCAACACTGCAATGTGTCGCTTTCCTGGCGTTTCTGCTAATAAGTGTAAGGCTGCTACCATAGCTTCTGGTGCAGCATTATAAGTTTCATCTAAGATTACCACATCTTGAGGCAAAGTAAAACGCTGCGATCGCCCGGATGGCATATCCACGATTACACCGGTGCGAAGACTAGACCAATCGATATTCAGCACTTGTGCCACTCCTAAAGCCGCCAAAAAGTTTGTGGCATTGTGACGACCAGGTAAAGGTAAAGGCAGTTGCATACCTGCGACTTCCAAAGTTTCACCATCAATCAACTTTCCTTGGATATCGCCGCCAGATAAGCCGTAAGTTAAAGTTTTTCCTTGCCAAACTTTTGCTGCGGTGTAGATTAAGAGTGGATTGTCATAGTTGAGAACTGCCACGCCATCCTTGGGCATGTGTGCTAATAACTCACATTTTGCTTGGGCGATCGCCTCGCGAGAACCTAATAACTCTATATGTGCCGTTCCCACATTCGTAATCACACCAATTGTCGGACGCGATATAAGCGTTAGTTCTGCAATTTGTCCTGCTCCCCGCATCGCCATTTCCACCACAGCATAATCGTCTTCGGCGCTGAGTTGTTGAAGAGTTTTTGGTACGCCAATTTCGTTATTAAAGTTGGCATGAGTTTTGTGAACTCGTCCCTGTGTTGCCAAAACTGCAGCGATGATTTCCTTGGTTGTGGTTTTGCCCACAGATCCAGTAACCCCAATTACAGGAATATCGAAGCGATCGCGCCACCATCTAGCAATTTTTTGATATGCCTCCAGGGTATCATTCACCTGTAAGACTGGGAATCCAGGATTTTGGTATTGAAAATCTACAATCGCTGCGGAGGCACCTTTCTCAAACGCCATTGACACAAATTCATGTCCATCAAACTTTTCACCACGTAAAGCTACAAACACTTCACCCGGCTTGATGGCACGGGTATCTGTTTGCATACCGCTCCCCAATTGTGCTAACGCTGCTTCAGATAAATTTGCCGGCAGGGCAGAAAGAACTTCAACCAGTTGGCTCAGGGTGGCAGAACAAGGCATAATAAATTTTTCTGATTCTAATCTAAAAGCAAAAGTCTTTCAATCTTATAGTTCTTTTGACACTTTGTGCTTAGTCGCAAGCATTTTCATCTTGACGCTGTCCATTCCTAAAGCAGACGTTATTTTGTTCCACAAGGTACATGAGTTTGTCAATATCAGAAGAAATGCTACACTAATGAGAAGCCGATATTAAACATGTCTAGTTAGTTAATGAACATATCGCTTAATCCGAATCACGAGCAATTTGTTCTATCTAAAATCGAAAGTGGAGAATACGCGAACGTAGATGAAGTAATTGCAGCTGCGTTCCAATTATTGGAAGAAAAAGAGCATGAATATGCTTTTTGGTTGAAGGATACTCGCGAGAAAGTAGAGGTTGGTTTACGAGAAATTGAAAGAGGTGAGGTTTTCGATACAGAAATTGTTATCGACCAACTCAAAGATAAACTGCGTCAAAAACGCTCTGCTCAAACATGAGTCGTTCCACTATATCCCAAACTGCAAGCCGGGACTTGGCTAAGATTATTGATGACTTTTCAAATCTTAATATCGAAGCCGGAGAACGTTTTATCAAGGAGTTTGAGCAAAAGTGCAAAAATCTTGTAGATTTTCCAAAGATGGGGCGTAGTTACGAAGAAGTTGCTCCCTTTTTATGCGGAATTCCTGTTGACGGTCATATTATTTTGTACAAAGTAATCAATGACGAAATTACAATTGTCCTTGTTGTTAGTGGAAAGCGAGTTTGAGCAGACCATTCAAACCATTGAGGATCTTCCGTGACAACGTCTAAAATGACGTTACTATCTACCAATACGTCAGTCATTCGTCTGCTCGGGTAAGCTGTAGAATTCCATCAGTTCCTAAACCATTGGTTGCTTTACCGCGCATCATTTGAATCAAAGAAATTCCGCGCTCAGATGGCAACTTTTTACGAAGCCGAAGAGTGTCGCCCATCACCTCAAGCTGGATTTCCGTACCGGGGAGGAGTCCTTTGTTGTTCTCGAATGTCGGGAGGAATGGTGATTTGTCCTTCTGCATTAATTTGCATAGCGCTCACAATCTTTGGATGAGAATATCGGTGAAGAAATTGGCTTAGGCAAAAGCAAACAAGCACTTCAAAAGTATAGCTTGCCTCGACACACAGTCGATATTGAACAGGAGACGATTTCAACATGGCTGCCGTAGACGATTACCGAAAGTACATCCAAAATTTACTCACACAACACGCTCTTCAAGTTTGGGATGAACGCATTCAAGCTCAAACTATCTTTGATACTGAAAAAGACCATTATCTACTTTTATATGTAGGCTGGCGCAATCAAAAACAAGTTTATAGGTCCGGTGCTACACCTAGATATTATTGATGGTAAGATTTGGATTCAACAGGACGGTATAGAGGTTAGTATTGCAAATGAATTGGTTAATCTCGGCGTTTCTAAACAGGATATTGTGTTGGCATTTGACCCTCCCCTAGTGCGGCAATTCACTAATTTTGCTGTCGGCTAATACGGTCATTGCGTGTTTTTAAACGAACCTAGTATAGTAGTCCTAAATCATTCGTGACAAACAAGATCCCCGACAACTTTTACGAAGTCGGGGATCTGTAAAATTGCTATTTAAAACGGCAGGCTTGCCCGATAGTCGGGTTCTCTTCTAGTTGCACAATCATGATAACAGCCGGCTCATCACCTACTGTTCCGGAGAGGTGACCTTTATTGCCTTGTGCATCTGCTTTAGTGTTTTGATCTTCTCCAAAAGAGATTTCACCGACACCCATCTCTACTCGATGTCCGTCCATTGTTTCCACAAACCAGCGACCTGATAATGGGATAATCCACTGTGGCTTTGGATTTTCATGCCAAGTTCCGATCCATCCAACAGGCTGCACGGTAAAGGTAATCGTGGCATCGGCGGTGTTTAACTTATCCAGCCACTGGGGAGAGGCAGGCGGTGCTATGCTTTTGAGAACAAAGTTTTGAATCTGGCAGCGCGACTGGTGACTGATGCCGTCGCTGTCAGTCCAAACATGCCAGTAGTCAATAGTTGGCGGTGTGGGATTCTCTTGAGCATCATTCGATTGAGATGCTGTACGATCCGATGATGAGTCTTGCATAAGGATGAGTGCCTCTCCTGGTTTTTGCAGTTGTATTGCCTCAACTTTATTGAAGCGCTTTTCGTCGAGTCGAGAAAAATATAGAACCCATTGTAGTTCTGCTTGGTAGTTTACACCTACTCATGAGCAGTGTCCTTTATATTACCGTTTAGGGAGAGTTCCTTAAAGAAATTGTATTACCTAGCTGACACTCGTGTTGTGAGTCATATTATGTCCTGTAGTATAACATAAATACAAAATAACGCCTTCCCGCTAAAGCTATGCTCTGTATTCCCTCTATGCGAGAGGTTTTTCACGCCCAGGTGAGAAGCGTGGTGGGGTTCATTGTTTAGCAAAATTTTGTTAATTAACCGGACATAATGTAACCTCTCTCTACGCAACGCGCGGAAGGGTATAAATAGTCGTAAAGTATTATAGTTTTTCTCAAGAGAAATCGTTACCGAATCGGATGTTGTCTTTCTCAATACCGTCAAGTACGACTTGAAGTCCACCCATGCGAATCATCCACTCAAGACGATGATCGCGGTAGTGACGTTTGAACAAACCCTGCTCAAGGAGGAGCGAAAATTGCTCAAAGTCGCCAATTGAGTCGCTTGCTTCCTGCACTGTTTGAGCAACGCTTGGACGTAGATTGACGCGGTTGAACCAATCAGCTAATGGAGAGTCTGCTGCCGGCACAATCCCGAATAGAATTGACGAAAAGCTAATGTAAGGAAGAATACTGAGATCGCTCCAGCCAAAACTGTCGCCGTTGAACCATAGAAGATCGCCTAGCTGTTTCGTCAGCCATTCGCGGCACGAAGCCGCTTGTTTTTTGGCATTGCCAACAATCTTTTCGGCAAGCTCACCCTTCGCCCGACCAAATAAGTTGATCTCACCAAGCCCCCAGTTGATAGGCTCGTAGTAGGTGTCCATGACTTCTTCAATCATGCGGACACGGGCTCGGAGCGCCGGATTGCTCGGCAGCAGTGGTGGAGCAGACCATTTGTCTTCAATGTACTCAAGGATGATTGTAGAATCGAAGATCTTAACATCGCCGTCAATGAGGACTGGCATCTCGGCACGAGGATTAGCTTCTAGAAACTCGCTACCCCCAAACCCCTTCCCACTAATGTCAGGCGTTTTAGTCTCAAACTCAACCCCTTTCTCGCGCAAGGCGATTTTGGTCTTCTGTGCATACGGTGATAGCGGATGTTCGTAGAGAATGATCATTGTAAAATTTGAGAGATTTATAGTTACTGCAAGTGTTTTTGATTCTCAATTTATTATAGTCATGAGTAAGATTGCTGATATAATTGAGGATTAACAACTATCGAATGGAAGTTGCCCTCAGACTTCTCAAGTTGCACGCAACTTGCTCCTCCCTATTTTGATTCCCACAGAGTCATAAAAGTTTGTATGCTGAGTTTATGACTTATTGATATTCTTTTATAAACGAGTGCAAGAAGATTTTAGGCTAATAATTGATTTAGTGTCAGTTTTCGCCGTTGCAGCGTGTGGCGGACTGTTCGCGGCATTGTTGCGACAACCGGTATTACTAGGGTATATCATTGGCGGGATGGTTGTAGGTCCAACTGGACTGGGATTGATCAAAGAATTGATTCAAGTGGAAACTCTGGCTCAATTCGGTGTCGCCTTTTTGTTATTTGCCTTGGGAGTTGAGTTTTCTTTTAATGAACTCAAAAAAGTCCAAGCGATCGCTCTCGGAGGAGGGGCAGCTCAAATCACCCTAACGATTCTGGTTACAGTTGGGATATGTGGGTTAACAGGGGCTTGGGGAACTTTACCAGCGAAGGGCGTATTTTTAGGGGGAATTCTGTCTTTATCTTCCACAGCAGTTGTCCTCAAGTGCTTGATGGAACGTAACGAAACGGAAACGATCCACGGGCAAGTGATGCTGGGTATTTTGGTAGTACAGGATTTAGCACTAGGATTGATGCTCGCAGTGTTGCCTGCTTTGCACCAACCAGGTGAGGCGATCGGTATTGCAGTGCTGACGGCGCTGTTGCGGATTGGCTTGTTTGCCGCAGGTGCGGTTGTGGCGGGAATTTGGCTCATCCCACCTTTGTTACGATTGTTTGCCCGTACCGAAAGCCAAGAGTTATTTTTATTAGGAGTGGTGGCGTTGTGTTTGAGTATAGCCTTACTGACAGCGTATTTAGGGCTATCGATTGAAATGGGGGCGTTTGTCGCTGGGTTGATGATTTCGGAGGTGGAATATGCTGATCAGACTCTAACATATGTGGAGTCGTTACGAGATATCTTTGCGAGTTTATTTTTTGTCTCTATTGGGATGCTCATCGATCCACTATTTTTGTGGAACAATATAGAATTGATTCTGGGTTTGGTGGCGTTGGTATTGATCGGTAAGTTTTTGATTATCACGCCACTGGTGATGTTGTTTCGCTACCCGTTGAGAACAGCGTTAATTGTTGGGTTGGGATTGTCTCAAATTGGGGAGTTTTCCTTTGTACTCGCAAGTGAAGGACAAGCACTAGGACTTGTTTCCCGGCACATATATTTATTAATTTTGGGAACGACAGCAGTCACATTAGTTTTGACTCCCTTTCTACTGAGTTTGGTACCGATTTTATTCAACTGGGGTGAATCAATACCTTGGCTGAAACCTTATTTAAGCGGTGAAGGTAAGCCGATAGATGTCGCTGAAGAATTACCCTTGAAAGATCATGTTATTGTTTGTGGTTACGGACAAGTCGGACGCAATTTGGTGAAGTTGTTGCTTTCTCATCAGTTGCCTGTGATTGTTATCGATCAATTAGAAAGTAGAATTCAGCAGTTACGAGAAGCAGGTATTCCTTATGTCTATGGAAATTGTGTCAGTTTTCACGTTTTAGATACTGCTGGTGTAAACAATGCACGAGCGTTGGCGATCGCACTCCCTGATCCGATGAGTTCCCGTGTTTGTCTCAAACGCGCCTTAGAATTGTACCCCGAACTCAACGTGGTTGTGCGTGCCAACCACGACAAACATATTGAGGTGCTTTACCAACTGGGAGCAAGAGAAGTTGTGCAACCAGAGTTTGAGGCGAGTTTAGAAATGTCAACCCACATACTCACAAATGTTGGTTTGTCACTAGCTGTAGTACAACGAGAAGTGCAGCAAATCCGCAATCGGCACTATTTCGATTTGCGCCCGGAACAATCTGCATCTGAAGTATCCCGCGATTTAAGGCAAGCAACTCAAGATTTAAATGGGCGCTGGTATCCTCTCCCAACTGGTTCACCCTTGATTGGCATGACGTTAGAAGAAGCGGATATGCGTTATTTAACAGGAGTGAGTTTAATGGCAATTCGCCGCGCAGGTGGTGAAGAAATAGATTACCCCGATATGGGAAAAATGTTGGAAGATGGCGATCGCTTATTAGTCGTGGGATCGGATGAAGAACTTGCCGCTTTAGATGAATTCGCACTAGGTAAAGCTGCAGTTCCTGGAGAACACAGTGCTTGTCAATGGGTAAAACTTAGTTCCGATTCTCCGGTGCTTGGTAAAACTCTCATAGATTTGGATATTCGCAATCAATATGGGATACAAGTACAGGCAATCAGGAGAGAGGGGAAATTTATCCGCCTTCCCGATCTGGCTATCAAACTACAAGTCTACGATCAGGTGTTACTATGCGGTAGTTTACCTTCTCTCAATCAAATAGAACAGTTGTTCATCCCTGTAAATACAGTCCCACTTTCCATCCCTATCGTCAAAGCTGGTGAAGCCGAAGCACTCAAAGAGTATTTGCAGATGGATAGTTTGTTGGATTAGTCCAAAGTCCAATGTTAGTTCTTGACGCATGACTAACTTTTGGGCTTGATGTAGGCGATCGCTTGTTTCCAAACTGTTGTCTGCTGGCTGTTTTCATTTACTAAACACATACAGTTTTGATCTTGCCAGATAATTGTCCCTGTCAGTAAATCGCCAGTCAGCAGTTTTAACTCAATTGTGTCGCATTGTTTAATTAGGTTTTGGACTTGTCGAGTGCTTGGCAGTGAAATATCAAATTCTGTCACCATAAAGAGTTATTTATTGACGGACTGATGACCGCTACATTAGTTAATAGTATGGACAAAACACAAATATAATTCATCGCTTTGGCAAATGGCAATCAAATTTACTAAGTATCACGGGCTGGGCAATGACTTCATTCTGATTGACAATCGCTCATCATCACAGCCTGTCTTGACGCCTAAGCTTGCAGAGGAGTTGTGCGATCGCCACTTTGGCATCGGTGCAGATGGTGTTATTTTTGCTCTGCCTGGGGAGAATGGTACTGACTATACCATGCGAATTTTTAACTCCGATGGTTCGGAACCGGAAATGTGTGGTAACGGCATTCGCTGTCTGGCTCGATTTTTAGCTGATTTGGAAGGTAGGGCAGTAAGCGAAGAATCTTCCCAATCCCCAATCACCTATCGCATTCAAACACTGGCTGGTGTAATTACACCCCAACTTCTACAAGATAATCAAGTTAAAGTAGATATGGGCATACCGAAGCTTTTGGCTCTTGAAATTCCCACAACTCTTTGCAAAAGCGACGAAAAAGTGATTAATCAGCCGTTGTCAGTCGCTGGGTTATCTTGGGATGTTACTTGTGTGAATATGGGAAACCCGCACTGCATCACCTTTGTAGACGATATAGCCGCAATTCCCTTAGAAAATATTGGTCCTCAATTTGAACATCACCCAGCTTTTCCCCAGCGCATCAACACCGAGTTTGTTCAACTCATCAATTCCACCTACGTGAAAATGCGGGTATGGGAGCGAGGTGCTGGTATCACATTGGCTTGTGGAACTGGTGCATGTGCTTTATTGGTAGCTTGTGTGTTGACAGGAAGATGCGATCGCGCTGCTACCGTAGAACTTCCTGGCGGTTGCTTGCATATTGAATGGTCAGAAATAGACCAACATCTTTACATGACTGGACCCGCAACACAGGTTTTCACTGGTATTATACACTAATAAGTGCAGATCCCCGACTCCTTTAAAAGTTGTCGGCACGTTTTGAATATTCGATAAATCTGCACGAATACTTCAATTAGTGCGACCGTTTTGATGAAGTCGATAATATTCCGAATCTGATTATCGGTGGGAATTGTATAAACCCAAGTAAGAGAATTAAGCTTGTACAGGGGAATAACCATCAGTTACAGTTAAACTGTAATGAGAAAATTATGAATATAGCAATTCTATATGAGTTGTGAAAATGAAAGTCTTAAATCCCCGACTTCGCAGAAGTTGCCCTTGGCTCTCGTTTTTCATGAATGATTTAGGATTGCTATATCTCATCAATCAATGATAACCGAATAGTTAGATCTTAGTAACTTAGCGGAAAAAACCGTTATTACTGCTAATCCTATTGAGCCAGATAAACAAAGTTGGTTTTTAATGAGCCAAAAATTTAAAGATAAACAATATCAGCGTAACCACATCGAACTTTAAATACATATTATGGAGGGTATTAGCAGATGGTGTACATAGACAAGATCTACACTTATTAGTCCGGCTACAGTGATCATTAACACTACTACTGAGCTTTTTTCTAGAATGCTGCGTTTTTTTCTCAGTGGTTCTTTTTCCATTGAAGAAGGGAAGAAGAAAGCATTTTTGTACATAGGAGTGGATTTTATTATTCTATCATTGTGCTATTTCATTGTTTTGCTATTTTGTATCAAATTCCTGACTATAGTCTGCTAGCACATTTTGTATTTTTATCAGACTTATGTTCTAGTTTTATATCAATTGATACAAGTGAATATATGTATATTGAGAATGCAATAGCCGTAAGAATAGTCAATCCAAATTATTTCCCAAAAATTATTTTAAAAATAGTAAATATGGCTTATTTATGTAAAAATACTAGGCATACGTGGTATTATAAAAAAACAACGAAAGCGCTCTGCTACTTGCAAGTATTAGAGCGCTTTCAAGAAAATCAACACATGAGGATGATTCTAGCATGAAAAACTCGACATTTACCGGTTGTCACGATAATAATTTTTCAGATCGCAACAAAGAGTCAGTTGTAGTAGTGATCGCCAACATGAGTCTCAGTTCAATTAACGAGTATTCAACAGAAGCGGGACTAGACGAATTGCATGTCATAAACGCGAAAACCAGTGCTATCACAGCGTTCTGGCTAGACATTGGCAGAAAGTTTGAAGAGATGAAGCAGGCTCTAAAACCGAAAGAAAAGTTCCGCGATTTGGTAGAAGCAACGGGGAGAACCGTTACTTTCGTTAATAAATTAATTCGCGCTACGAAAATGGCAGACAATTTTCCCATAACAACTGCCTACATACTAGGAATTGATATGCTTGCGCAACTGGCGCAACCAAAGTACGCGGATTTGATTGATGACTTCATCAACCATCCCCCAGAAAATCAGCTAGAAGCGTCTCTTAGAATGAAAAAGTTTGTGCAGAGTCTACCAAAAAAGCCTCAAACTCGCGAAGTCGCTTCGCCTTGGAAGTACAAAGGGGCGGCAAAAACCTCGGATGGTTTGCCTCGGGAATATCAAGTGCCCCTTATTTCAGAGACTGTGGGGCTGATAATTGAGCAGGAAAGTGAAAATGCTAATATGCCGCCACGAATTTTTGTAGAAAAAGCGGTACAGGCGCAAAGTCTGCGGCAAAGCTACAGCCCAAGGGGAGTATCCCCCCGGCAGACTTTGGAGAGAGTACTCTCTCCCACGAGCTTTGCATTTGTCGAACCCAAGGCTACAAATACAGAAGTAGTTACAGTTGTACAAGAACATCACTCAACAGAGGCAGAGGAATTGAAAGCTTCCCTCAATAAGCTGGAACTTGAAAAAACCTCAACTGAAACGAGCTTTGCGCAAAGCTCGCCGGATAGAAAATTCCATCCGGCAGACTTTGCACAGATTGTTGAGATGGCGATCGCGCTCCCAATCAACTTAATTAAATCTTTGCTACCACTTTCCAAACCTGTGAAATCCTTACACATGGAACAGAATGTCACCGAGCTTGTACCTATTGGTACACAGTCTGTTCTAGAGAGTACTCCCGCCTACGAGCTTTGCACAAAGTCTGCCGGATGGAATCTTCCATCCGGCGAGCTTTGCGCTAGAAAGTCCAAGAGCGAAAAGGTTTTTGCTATCGGCGAGATGGTAATGTATTGCGGTCTTATTTATACGGTTGAGAGCGAGCAGGATGCAGATGGAGCCGTGGAATGCAAAATGGCAAACGGGCGAACACGCCACATATCCGTGCAATTCCTCAAAAAATGCGAAGTGATTTAGCGGAGGTCAAATTTTTGTGATGGCAGTGATGGAATCAATATTTTTCAGGTAATTGAACTACAATCTGCGGTAGCCTCTGCATAAAGTGATTGTTTAATTCTATGCCAGTAGCTTAGACCATTTCACGAAAATCTTGATACAATTCACTCAAGAACTGCATGCCTAAATGTATCAACTTTAAAGTGAAACGGTATTACTTAGCGGATTTACGCCGTCGTGTGGTTGATTATTAGAAACGAGCAGCCGACTTCTTTTGCGAAGTCGGGTACTTAGATGTTTCTAGCAAATCTTACTCAGACTAGGGGAAAATTCCTCTTCCAACTGTATTAATGCAACTTCCTCTTGAGTGGAAACGCCAAAGCGACGTAGATTAACAGTACCGTTGGCAGCTTCCATTTCCCCCACAACTGCAATCAGAGGAATCTTACGTTTTGAAAGTTCCCGAATCTTTTTTGAAATTGTCGCATCACGATTTATTAGTTCCGCTCTCACACCGCTACGCCTCAACTTACTGACAACAGTCTGAGCCCATTCTACAGATTTATCAGAAATTGAAGTTACGGCAATTTGTACGGGTGCAAGCCATAAAGGCAAATTACCACCGTGATTTTCCAGTAAAATCCCAATCCACCGCTCTACTGAGCCTAACACTGCTTGATGTAAAATCACTGGTCGCTCAAAATCACCGTCATTGTTGACAAAGGAAAGGTCAAAAATTTGTGGGAGATTGAAATCTACCTGGATGGTACCACACTGCCAAGAGCGTCCGAGATGGTCTTCCAAGCTGACCTCAATTTTCGGACTATAAAATGCTCCTTCACCAGGCAATAATTCATAGGCGTATCCTAAAGCAACGCATGCATGAATCAGTGCGGCTTCTGCTTTGTCCCAAAGAGCATCGTCACCAAGGCGTTTTTCTGGTCTCAGAGAAATTTTAATCGTAAAATTAAAGTAGCCGAATGCCTTGTATACCTCACTAACCATGTTTAAGAAGTTACGAATCTCGTTTTCAATGTCAGCTTCAAGGCAAAAGATATGGGCATCATCTTGAACAAACTGTCGCAAGCGCATACAACCTGACAAGGTTCCCGAAGGTTCGTTACGGTGTACCATTCCAAACTCCATTAAGCGGATGGGCATCTCTCGGTAACTGCGACGCGAGGCTTCGTAGATGGCGATATGAGCTGGACAAGACATGGGTTTTAAGGCATAATCAGGACTGACATGACATGAGTCTGCGTTATCCAAGCTACCAGCAACAAAGATATTTTCGCCGAACTTCTCCCAATGTCCTGATTTTTCCCAAAGAGTGCGGCTTAAGGCAATCGGCGATCGCACTTCCTCAAATCCGTAAGCTTCGTAAACTTGACGCATAAAATTTTCAATCGCCCGAAACACCCGCCAACCCAAAGGATGCCAAAAAACCATCCCTGGGCTATGTTCTTCAAAATGGAATAAATCCATTGCTTTGGCTAATTCTCGATGATCGTACATAGTTATCCTTCTTAGATTGATTTTTGATGGAATATGTCAGCAATAAAAAACCCTCCAAGATTTGCCTGGAGGGTTTTCGTCATCTGCACGCAGTCAACGACATCACGTCCCTCCAGGCGCGACTGTAGTTGTGGTAGTTGTAGTGCGAAGTGCGAGATTTTTCATGCCGTAGGGAATGGGGAATTGGGTGATTGGCTCATAGCCGCAGTCAACACATTGTGAACTGAACACTCGTCATCTAAAAGAGGAATAAGTGCTATTAGTCTGGTGCTTTGAGTTTGTTGGTGGATGAACACAGGGAATAAAACAGCCCTGTCACAAGCAAGGGCGGAATTTATCACAATAAAAAACCCTCAAGGATCGCCTAGAGGGGTGAATTGATGGCTTATATGTATACGCAAGCTATCTCCTCACAACCCTCCTAAGCTCGTAGTTCGTGTAGTGGCTGTAGTCGTGAAAGATAGTTGAATTCGCATTGTTGCTAGATTGAAAAACTTGTATATATCTATAATACTAAAGCACATACAGGGCTGATTGTCAAGATTTTATAAATAGATAAGGTTAAAGTACACCAAATGTGTATTTGTGTTATGATTTTAACGCTGATTAACAATAGCTTTTTGAGCTATGCAACTATGCTTCTAGGCTTAAAAAACATGGCATTGAAACTTGGAAGTATTGTGGCTATGGCTTGTGCATCTCGACACAAATTTTTGATTCAAGTTTAGAGATGCTGCAAAAGTCCGTCTTCATGCCGATAGCACTCCTTTTTGATTGAAACCTCCTACATTGCTGCAATCAAGCTTCTGCCCGAAGCTAATGTTTATGAATATTCAAGCTAATTTTTAAACATAACGCCTTTATGATTCAGAGTCAGCGCGTTGGATTAGTAGAACCAAAACATCAGGGAATCTGTTTGTTTCTCGACACTGCCGATATACAACAGTGGCAACACTGGCTGCCAACAGGGCTATTTTACGGGGTGACGACAAATCCAGTATTGTTAGAGCAGGCTCAAGTCGCCTGTAATGTTTCGCAGTTAAAGGCTCTAGCCAACCAAGCATTCGCTCTAAAAGCTAAAGAAATCCAGCTTCAGACTTGGGGAACTACAGTTGATTCATTGGTGAAAACAGGCAAGCTCTTAGCAGCGATTGATGAACGGATTGTCGTCAAGGTGCCAATTACTAAAATTGGGACTGAGGCTGCTTCCTTACTGATTGCAGAAGGGATTAGAATTACCCTAACTGGGGTATACGCTATTCACCAAGTTCTAATTGCAGCAGCTTTGGGCGCGGATTACGTTGCTCCTTATTTAGGCAGAATTAACGATTTGGGGCGCAATGGGCGTGAGGATTTGGTAGCAATGCAGCGATCTCGCGCGGGTGTTGGCAGCACCACTCGAATTTTAGTTGCCAGCATCCGTAGTGTAGATGATATTGCGTTGCTTGCCGCTCAGGGATTGGATACGTTTACTTTTTCGCCCCTCGTCGCCGCAGCCTTTTTCGAGGTAGCAGCGACAAATCAAGCGACTACTGATTTTGAGCAAGCTGCTCAGAGGATGGGATCTCAATAGCTTTATTACTGTGATATATGTTAAATGCACTACTCAAAAGTCAAGTGATATTTTTCCTTACTTTCATGTCAAGGTAAATTTTGAGTATCTATTTCTCCACAGGTGTTAATTTTAAAGGATATAATGGCTCAGATCCATTTAATTGCCAAATTCTAAATACTAATACAGCAGCTACAGTTAGCCATACACAAGAAAATGATAAAGTCATTCCTGCTTGAGGATTAGTTTTCCAATAAATTGCTGTTACCATTACAGCAGATAACCAAGGACCTAAAATCACTACAGGAACAGCAGCACCTAATCTCCGTTCTACAGTAAAAATCGTATTCCAAGTATCTCCTAAAGCTAAATGTACCACAAACAAAACTAAAGGTAGTACTAAAAAACGGTGATTCATTTGCTGCCAAACCAATACAGAAGAAATTACTCGCAAAACGGCAATTATCATCCAGACTATAGGAAATGCTATAGGTGGAGGAGCCCATTTGGGTCTGATTATCTGGTCATAGGTCTGACGAGAACGGGTATTATCTAAAAGAGAAAAGATTCGTGAACGGATACTTAAGAGAGCAAAAAATAATCCAGTTAAAAAAGTGCTAAACCAACTGGCAAAAGAAGAATTGTTATCAATCAATATCACTAATTTTTCCATTCCCAGCAGCACAAAAATCATGACTCCTATTTGTAGGATAGTTCCTAGTTTATAAACTAAAACTGCTCTGATATCTAGTTCTTGTGTAGTCGCTATTGATGTCTCGGGAAACTGTTGATTCCCAGTCTTTACTCCCATGACTGTATTGACAAACTGTTCAAGTATTCCACTATTATTCGATTGATTCATACTTAAGAGATTGTGTGTAGTTTATAATTATTAATAATAAGTTATTATATGACAATTCGGTTCAGTTAAAGTTCGGCGATGGAGCGGATGCTGAAAAGAAGAGTGACGAAGACTTTATCAGTACTATTCAGCCGAGATCAAGGGGGACGTAAATGAAGTCTTTGCCAATACTTCAAAATTCGCCAGATACTGAACTCCAGGTATTCAAACAAGAACAATAAAAGAAGGTGTTTAAAATGGCTGATATTGATACATGTAAAAAACTGACCGTGATAACTACGGATTTCGGCGCAGATTGTGATGATCAAAAGGCAGTTTCCGGTCTGATTGCAGGTTTAAAGCAGGGAGAAGAAATTGCTTTTATTGTAAACGGCCCACAGCCTCGCTTGGCTGCCGATGCAATTGCTCAGGCATATCATGAGGCAACCGGAAATTATCCGCTTATTACGACTGGTAAACAATTTGGTGAGGACAAAATACCGCCGACTCGGATTTATAGCTTGGTAAATGGTACATCTATGGAGGCATCTTCTGCATTTATTAATAATGTTTTAGTTTCTCCTGACCAATTTCAGCATAAAATAGAGCAGGATATTAAAGCAGCCAAGATTAGGCAGTTTGAACAAGTTACATTGGCACCGTTACAAAGCGATTTAGAATATTATAATCCCACCAGATTAGCTGGGGATCAGGTATTCCAAAAACAATGGGCAAAAGTCGTAAAAACCTCTACTACCCAGTTTCAGCGTGATGAAGGTATCTATAAAGGCAATAACTATCAAAAAAGCGCGCCTGGGGTAGCAGATAATTATACTGTTATGCTGCAAGCTCAAGGGTTTGTACAAGTATATTTTGATGGCGCAGTGGCAAAAGATCCCAAGTTTTTGATGACTAAGACACAGCCAGACTTGCCAGGCATAGAAAATTCAATAGCAACTTATATAGAACTTAAGCAGGTTCCTTGGTTAAATATGGCAGGAAAACCAGGTACAACCCCGACTGCAGAGCAAATGCATGCAGGAATGTTTATATCTGATGCGCAAGTGCCTTTCGGGGTACATGTTTCTGGTGAAAATCCCGCAGGCTTTGGAGCTGAGCGTATAATGAAAGAAGTATGTGGCATTTCTCGGGAAGACCAGAAATATGACATCAGCATTGCTCCGGTAAATACAGAATTGAAAATTTTTGCTCAGCAAGTTCTTACAGTACTGCTCATGCTGCATCCGGAAATTATGGATGTACAACAAATGCAAGGAGTATTACATAGCGCTATGATGGATACATTGCAGAAGTTTGGGCAACAGAGGGGAATAAGTGAACCAAAATTAGAAAACTTCGCTCTCATATTCGAGCGTGCAAGAGCTAAAGATGGCTTGGGGTTAAATGCTTATGGATATATGAATGCATTCAAGGAACTTCTTTTTAAGGAACATCCTTTAGTAAAAGAAATAACCGACATTGCCGATGAAGAAAAAAATCGACTGCGTGCAGACGGCAAAAGCCATATGGAAACTATGGCATCCATATTAGGAGAACTTGGAGCGCGAGCGGTTATGTACGATGCGGTGGCAGTGGAAGCTTCCCGTGTAGTCAAAGCAAACCCTCAATTACGTGAGCATTTTACCGAAGAAGGAACAAGAATTATCAATATCAGTAAAAGCGCTGTGGATACCCTGAAAAAACAGAACCTCACATTATATACACTCTTTGAAGATGGCGTCAGAACTGGCTTAGCCAGAGATGGAGGGCAATTGGCAGTTCCATAGCAGAGCCAGTCATCAAACATCGGCTCTGAGGCTATTCCAGCCCGGACTCCTCCTTGCACACCTGGAGATATTGTACAAGCAGGAGGAACGCTACCTGGAGTTAGAGGTGCTTCTGGTTGGGTACGTTAGACAATAAATCGGCGTTGCAGAATAGAAATATGAATTAGGGCGAGCCCGAAGGGGCAAGCCGCCCTTGGCGGCATCGCTATGAAATGTCCAAGGTGTGAATCAACTCACATTCGCTTATATTGGGCGGCAACGTGGTAAACGCTCACTACATATAGCGAATGGTATCAACCCCAAAAAGCGATCGCCGCTCTATGGTGAGCAAACGTGATTATCCAGTGGAACCCTAATTATAGGAATATTAGGACAGAAAAGTATGCGCGAATCTCTGCTCCTTTAGGAGCGGGAAGTGTCAAAAGTGCATCAGCAAATTAAAAGCCCTTTAGTGCTTGCAACACCAAAGGGTCTATGAAACATCCATATACATTCAAACCACCAAAGAACAGCTTAAGCGATGGTTAAAAACATCATAATTGAATGTTTTTATCTTGTCCACTATCCTACACCTAGACACAGCTTAAGATCTGTTACTCAACTTCTATGATGCTTACTCTGAGCCTGTTCTATCTTTTTAGAACTTTATATTAAGTTTTGTTACTTAATCTTTGTCTGGCATGTAAACAAGCAAATCAAAAAGCCATTCAGTGCAATACCAAAGGGATATGTAACATTCCATATACACATTCAAACCGCAAAGCCGCAGTTTAAAAGATAGTTAATAACATTATCGTCAAACTATGATTACTTTGTCAAATATTATATACACGAGCCTAAGCTAAACAGGTTGACAGATGAACCAGTTTAGTCTAAAGATTGTATGACTGAAACTCAAGTGTCATACTACTTAACGAAAATACACCGAAGTATTAAGAACAACATCCCGGTCAGTATTAGCAGTACGAACCAGGACATCAAACAACAACAAGAGAGAAATTGTAACTATTCGTGTTTATCATATTAGCACGTGTGTCAGCATACGTGCTAATTTCCCCTGAATATCTCAGAATTCTCATTTTAAAAATCACCGAAGCATAGCTCCTTGGTAGTGATAGACGGCCATCTTTGACTAATTTGGTAAGAAAATCTCCGCAGGCTCAAAACTCAAGTACTTTAAGATTCGAGAAAATAAAGTACACAGACTACTATTAACTCCGTAAAGTTGTCTAGGCAGACTGCTAGGATAGTTTATGGAAAAGCATAGATATACTAAGCTCACAGGTGCTTATGGAAACTATCACGCTTACTGATAGCAATCTTTTGTCTCTTTTGCAATTAGCTAGTCCAGCTTTACCTGTTGGAGCATATAGCTATTCGGAAGGATTGGAAACGTTGATTGAAAATGGTATAATTCATGACCAGATAAGTTTGAAGCATTGGTTGTCAGCCGAACTGCGTTATGGGGCAATTCGGTTAGAAGCGGCAGTGATGCTACGTGCATATCAGTCCTCACGGGAAGGTGATTTGAAAACGTTATTATATTGGAATCGCTGGTTATCTGCTATTCGCGAGACAGAAGAATTACGCGCCTCTAGTTGGCAAATGGGGCGATCGCTCATTCAACTGCTGAGTTCATTACAACCACAAATTCAGTCGATATCTGAGGCTGTTGGTATTCCTTGCAATTATGCGATCGCCTTCGGTATTGCTGTTGCATATTGGGATATCAATATAAAAGCGGCATTACTAGGATATCTGCATACCTGGGCAACTCATATGATGACTGCTGGAGTCAAACTCATCCCCTTAGGACAAACAGCCGGACAAGAGTTATTACTCAAGCTACAACCATTTCTAAATATTGCAGCCGCAGAAGTTCTCACTTTAGAGGATGATGAATTAAGTTGTTGTAGTTGGGGTTTGTCACTCTTCAGTATGGCGCATGAAACGCAATATACAAGGTTGTTTCGCAGTTAAGGAAGCATGATGAACGCTTTTCGAGTAGGAGTTGCTGGCCCTGTGGGCTCAGGGAAAACTGCTTTAGTGGATGGTTTGTGTAAGGCAATGCGTCAGCAATGTAACATTGCGGTGGTAACAAACGATATTTATACAAAAGAGGATGCTCAGTTTTTGGTGCGTTCTCAAGCATTAGCAAGCGATCGCATCGTGGGTGTAGAAACTGGCGGTTGTCCCCATACAGCAATCCGTGAAGATGCTTCAATGAATTTAGCCGCCATTGAACAGCTTGAATTGCAGTTTCCAGATTTAGATTTAGTCTTTTTAGAAAGTGGTGGTGATAATTTAGCTGCCACCTTTAGTCCAGAGTTAGTAGATTTAACGATTTACGTGATTGATGTTGCTGCAGGTGATAAAATTCCCCGCAAAGGTGGTCCGGGAATAACTAAATCCGATTTATTAGTGATCAACAAAATTGACCTTGCGCCTTTTGTGGGAGCATCTTTAGAAGTCATGGAACGAGATGCTGAGAAAATGCGCGGTAATAAACCTTTTATTTTCACCAACTTGAAAACTCAGCAAGGTCTTGCGGAGGTTATTGAGTTTGTTTCGGCAAATATTTGTTGAAATCTTGAGTTTATAATTTCTTAGTCCAAAAAAGGAAACCGTATGGAAGAAATACTTACAGGAAAAATTGCTGTTGTCACAGGCGGCTCTGCGGGAATTGGTTACGCAATCGGAAGACGTTTTGCATCTAGTGGGGCAAAAGTCATTCTAGCAAGCAGACAGCCGCAACGCTTGGCAACAGCTGCCAAGAGCATCGGAGACTCTGCTATTGCAATTCCCACTGATGTCTCTGATTCCGAACAGGTGCAGCGGCTTTTTGAGGGATTTGAGCGGGTGGATATTCTTGTAACATGTGCTGGTGCAGCAGTCTTTGGTGCAATTGATACCTTACCTGTGGCAGAAGCTCAATCCTTTTTTGCCGGACGGTTCTTTGGTCAACTGGCGGCAGCACACTATGCAGTACCTAAAATGCCAGTTGGGAGTGCTATTATCTTATGCTCTGGAATTGCCGCCTCCGTAGGACTGCCTTACTATAGTGCAGGTTCTGCACTTTGTGGTGCCGTTAACTCAATGGCACGTGCCCTTGCAGTTGAGCTAGCTCCTAAAGGCATCCGCGTGAATGCTATCTCACCGGGATTAATCGAAGGTACAGACATCCAATCTAATTTGTCAAAGGAACAGGTAGAAAGTTTTGCTGAGTCAACAAGAGCCAGAATTCCGCTAAAGCGTGCAGGTCAAAGTAATGAGGTAGCAGATGCAGCATTTTTCCTTGCCACGTGCGGCTATGTGACAGGGCAAATTATTGAGGTTGATGGCGGATGGACAGCGTCTTAGAGAAAGACGATTAAAAATTATTTATTTATCCTGGTGGCGGTAAGCGAAGCCATGCCGCAGGCTTATCGCCTGCTCCTTCCGAAGCACAGGGCAATTTCCATTAGAGAGAAATTGCCCCTTCTGCCCACTGCTCGAAGCCGTTCTTTTGTCAAATCAGACTCACACAAAACACTGGAGCCAAATCGGCTGCGATCTGCTTCCACGTCAAACCTGCATCTGACGAGAGAAAAACTTCACCCTTATGGGTTCCGAAAACAGCTATATTCTTGAAGGTAGCAATAGTTCCTGTATTAATGTTTTCTGAGAACCACTCCGGTAGCCCTTGCTCACACTTCTCAAACGTTCCAGGCTCATCGAGTGGACGGCGGTAGATAGCTGACTTCTTACCACTTGGACCCATAGAAGCACTCATCAAGATTGTCTCATCACATAGTGCTAAAGCTCGTGAGTAGTGATCTGGTAAATTTGCGATATCAAAGCTCCAAGAGTTGCCTTTATCTTGACTAATGGCTAGCCCTCCAGCTGTAGCCGCCAACACTAAATCAGGACGAGTCGGGACGGTTAGGACTTCGTGGACATCCGCATCGACATCAATGGTAGGTTGCCATGACTTTCCGTGATCATCAGAACGCAGAATGCCTCCCACATGCACATTCACATAAAATTCGCCTGACTCCCCTACTGCAATGGTGCGAACATCTGGAGGCCCTCCCCACGGCGTATACCACTTTGAGCGTCCTTCAGCCGACTCAAAGCAATTAATCCGTTGCGTGTTCCCATCTGCAATACGTAACAGATGAGCTGACGATGTTCCGACTAGAACCGCACCCTTGATCGGCAGAATGCAGTTTAACCGTAAATCATCCATTGAAGCGACTTGATGCCACTCGTCATTCAAATCACGATGCCATACTGAATTACGATTGGTGATCGCCCACAGTCCATCTAGGCTAGAGGCAAAAGCGTTAATAGAATAACCTTCAAGTTCTAAATGGTGTTTGGAGTCAAGAAAAACTAAGCCTTCAGAAGTTCCTACGATCACCTGAGGTTGATGTAAATCCTGCTCGGCGTTAATGTCAGTATCTGCAAGCTCTTGTTCTAGCGGTTCAATCAGCTCTACTTCTTGCTGCTTCGTCATATTCATAATTTGAACCTCCTTAATCATCAGTGCTGCTACTGTGGGTTATCATCAGATCCAGTCCCACAGGACTTGCTCTAAATCTACCCTAATGAATTTATTCAATTAATGCACTCCACAATACGGAATAAATCTCTCTGAATAACTTTACAAAGCCTACTTCTAAAGACAGTAAAGACGCTACTTCACTTATTGTCTTTATTAATCGATTGCCAAACTCGCTTAATTACCTTTTTAGTAAAAACAGAAAAGTTTTTATTCATCATCCATTCATAATAACTTGGCTCCTCTTGAAAAGCCTCTATTAGCGTTTTACCTCTATACTTACCAAAGTTAAATATCTCTCTACCTTGTTCGTCATAAACTACCTTCCCACTAGGATCAAGCATGTTAATAGGTGTAAAGGCAGCTAAAGTTTCTAGATCATTTTTTACTGGATAAGATAGATTTCCGTCTTTATCTTCGTAAGCCACATTGTGATAACGTTGAAGCTGAGCTTTAAAAACTTCGTAAGTAGCACGAGTATCATTTATTGCATCATGAGCGCCAACTAATTTTTTACCGCAGTAAAATTTGTAAGCAGCTTGTAAATTACGGGGTTCCATTTTATGGAAGATAGTTTGTACGTCAATAAAGTTTCTTCCTTCCAATGGAAAATCTATGCCTGCACGTGAAAATTCTGATACCAGTAGAGGAATATCAAATCTATTAGAGTTGTATCCAGCAAAGTCGCTATCACCAATAAAATCAGCTAATTTCTGAGCAATTTGAGGAAAGGTTAGTTCATTTTTTACATCTTCGTTATAAATACCATGTATCTTAGATACTTCAATGGGAATAGGAATAGTCGGATTAATTTTCCTTCCTGTTGGGATTTCTGTACCATCAGGCAGTACTTTTAAGACTGCGATTTGAACAATTCGGTCATTGACTACATCCGTCCCTGTCGTCTCTAAATCGATAAATGCCAATGGACGTACTAAGTTTAGGTTCATGCAGCTATTTTGATAAAACAGGGTTCATTTTTCTCAATTTAACCTACCTATGTACACTAAGAAAAGTCACATACTGATGGAGTTCGCCGGAGAGGTAATAAGAGCAGTTCTTAGGTAGCAGAGGAAAAACTAATTGTCTATTAACTCTTTCCCCCCTTGCTGCTCTTGTCAAGAACTGCACCCGAAGCCTGCCTTAGTCTTGGGCTATACTCCTCTGTTTAAATCTGTTCGGTAGCGAGTGCATCGGGTAATACGGATGGCAGAAAGAATATTCAGTGCTTAATGGCAACAATTTGGGAAAGATTAACCGAGCAGTTGTCCTAATTGACTAGTAATATATCGGTTAACTTTTAGATAACCTTGCTCAAGAAAAGTCAAATGAGAATTTAAGTGTTGATGTACTTGTGGTAATGCATGGAAAGGAATTGATGGGTATAAATGGTGTTCAGTATGAAATGACATATTCCACATTAGTAAGCGCACGGGGAAAAGTGTCAGCGTTGTGCGCGTATTTGTTAAAATATTATGGTCTAAACTACAATCCGTATGTTCTGCCAGTAAAATGAAGCGCAGAATTGGTTGACCAATTATTAGCGGTAGTAGCCAATAAAGAAAAAACCAAGGTTGACCAAATAAAAGTGAAATGGCGATCGCAGAGAAGTAAACAGCTAATTGAAGTTTAGTTGAACGAATAACTTGGGCACGTGCAGATACAGGAACAAATGGGTAATCATTAAGTAAACCTAACGCAACCCGAAAATGCCCCTTAACATGAGCAAACCACCAAGGCAAACCACTGATCACCAGTACGTATTCAGCCCAATTTTTGGGTGTTATATCGGTTAGTTCTGGATCTTTACCTGGAATACGCGAATAGAGATGATGCCACTTATGGTAGTAACGAAAAAAAGTGCTATTATAAAATGAGAGTAACCCTGCAAACCAAGCAATTATATCATTTAACTGATTGTTGATAAAAGCTGTTCTATGAACGGCTTCGTGCATTGTTGCAAACATTGAAGCAATACTAAATCCGTAAATGACAAGAGCAGGTATTGCCACCAGCCAATCACCAAAATGCGAGGCGTACAAGTAGCCGCTACATCCAGCAATCGCCAAATGCACCCCTAGTTGGATCATACCCAAATAGTTGGAACGTTTGTTGAAATAAATGATTTGTTGTCTGGATAGAATTTGATGTCGGCTTTGTTTAGCGTCGGCTTCTGTCAATGGTTGAGTCTGGATAACTTCATCGCAAGACATAATTAAAACTCTATATATATGAGTGATCGCATATTATTCTATTATTAACTAAAAATATGCACACTTTGATTGCGTGCAAGTCCTTTATAACCTTTCAGGGGGTATAAACAAGACAGCAAAACACCCTCATTTTGAATCACACGGTTTTTGGCAAGGGATAAGCTCGCGCGGTAATTTATTTCTAGAACGCCACTCTATTTTTTACTCAAACCCATATACTGAATAATGACTTTATCAAGTAATTGAGTCGGTAGAAGTTTAGCAAGCCAGATATTGATTAAAGCATCGAATCCCACCACATAACGAGTTTTTGGTTTTTTATCAGTGAGTGCATGAGCAACAGCTTTAGCAACTAATTCAGATGGAAAACCATTTTTACTGAGCTTAGAGGCTGTATTACGGGTAGCATTTACAGCATCTGAGTATAATTGGTGCGATAAGATGGGCAAGTTGTTCCAAATTTTGTCAGCTAAATCTAAAGATTTGTCCCAAATCGGTGTTGTTACACATCCAGGTTCAATCATAGAAACCTTAATATCCCAAGGTTGCAGCTCCATACGTAGCGCATCTGAAAGCGCTTCCAATGCAAATTTTGAGGCACAATAGGGACCTAAAAAAGGTACAGCAACCTTGCCATTATCAGAACTAATATTGACAATACGACCTTTAGCCTTTCTCAAAAGTGGTAGAAATGCTTGCGTAACAGCTAACTGTCCAGTTAAGTTGACTTCAAGTTGTTTTCGGAATTCAGCAAGGGGAAGAAATTCCAGGGGACTTGCAACAACTATACCAGCGTTATTCACTACACCTGCCAGACCAATAGTGTTTAAAGCTTCCCTCACAATATTTACAGATGCCATAATAGATGCTTCATCTGTGACATCTAACAGAAGTGGTGTTAGTTTAGCTGAGGTTTTTCCCTTTAGCTTTTCACCATCACCATCATTACGTACACCAGCAAATACGTGATAACCCAATTTGTCTAAGTAAATAGCACAGGCTTCACCTATTCCACTTGATGCGCCAGTGATGACGACGGCTCCAAAAATTTCTTTACTAGCCATTTAGATAACCTGTAGATATAAAGCAAACTGTATTTTATTACGATCAATCCTACTTTAAAATAAAGGGTGACTGTAACACGAGCGCTAACAGTGTCCATTGCTACTCAAGGGGTATGTCTTGCCCGCAATTATTGCAGAGCCGTTGCCTGAGTTATAATACTTTTTTATACAGTTGTCCTGCTTCGCTGTACTTACCACGTTCGTTCAAGTACATGAAAAAGATAATCGTCGTCACATAATTGATGCAGAAATTATTTACCCAAGTTGCTACTTAAGACATTTTGCAATTACGGTTAATTGCATCAGTTGATTTCAATGACATCTATTATTTCTATAAGAAAAAGCAGAACAAACGCTCATAATACTTTCATGAGTGAATGTTCTTCATCATATTGCCATTATCAAAGCAAAACAGTAAGGAGTTTATCATGCATCGACAAATGTGCTGGTTATCTATGTCTGGCTACGATGGAGAAAAGATTTTGTATTTGCAGTTTGCTCCTAACGAACCTTGGCGTCCCTACACAGTTTTTCCGCAATATGCGGTATCAGACTATAAAATAGATGGCGGTTCTAAAGGTTGGGCAACTTACCAAAAGTTGTTGAAAGCAGGTTGGACTTTGGTAGTTAGCACACAAGCAAACGAGTTTAGTCATCGCGCAACTTCTGCTTTTCCTGTTAAGTCTAACTATGAACATCCGTAGGAATTACACAAGTCTTTGAGTGTTGTGACCAGTAAGACTGTACTGTGACACCATTCACTTTACCAGTACTAGTGCAAACATCGGCAATTTCGCACCAACCACTTTGAGAACAAGTGCCTGCTGTACCTAAAAATGCTGTACCTTCTGGATCGGTGCAAGACTCGACTAGCTCATGGGAAAAAACTGTAGTGATAAAATCCAGTTGCCCATTATTAGTTACCCATGCAAAATGGACATTAGCTGACTGAGAACTCTTTTTATTTTTGTATTTTAAAAATGTATGTTCTCCAACAAAGCTTTTATCAGCTTTAGCATTTACTGGCATAATCACAAAATATAAAATTTGATTTTTGTCAAGAGGACTAACAACTGTTTCGGTATCAATTAAGCCTTGAATCAGATGAGCAACGTCATTATTTTTAAATGATTTGGGTGGTTCTGATGTTATCACTACTTTTGATTCTAACAAACTTCCTGATGAAATACTACGATATTGTGACAATTCTGACATGTAAGAGCTAGACAAAATAGTAGTGATCGCCTTAGTAATCTCACTAACTGTGGGCGATGGCGGAGGATAAGAATCCCATTCTCTTCCCCAGAAAATCAACTGTACTTGAACGTTCGTCAAAACAGTTCCCCCATGATCTGTGAAGTTGATCTTAGAGATTAATTTAGGATCTGTATCAGCTTCTGTTAATAGAGATCTCGTCTCTTCTGAGAGATGGGGAAGACGAATTACATGTTTTGCCTGGACAGTTCCTGAACTCTCAGCAAGCTTAATGCTGGAATTCGACGTTTCTATTTGCATAATCTGAATTTAAATACTTCAGCTAAATATTTTACATAAAATATTATCATCTGTCTAAAGAAATAAATATGTAAAAGAGCTAAATATTAAGTTTAATAAAAACTTAACCTTAGATAGGTACAGATACCAGAGTTGATGTGGAGGATGTCTAAAGGCATAAACGTATTCTGCGGAAGGAGGTATTTTAGTGCGCTCTCAATTTTTGGCAATTGCCGGATCGATAGCTATCTCTGTATGTATTGTGCCAAAAGCTGGTGCTCAAACTCCCCAAATTCCTTTTTTACCTAATCTGCAACTTCCTACCACGAGTCCGAGTAATGACTCAGATAATAAGAATATTTCTGCTGCATGGGTTTATCTGGATGGTCGTCGTGTATTTCAAATAACCGGAACAAAAGCGAATCTTACAGAGCGCATGGAACACGTTCAAGTGACTCTGGATCAAATTAGCCAAGATTACTTGGATTCAAATACAAAAGAAGTCAAGGTGCAGATGCGGACATCAAATGAATTACCAGTCATTTATGTCAACAACCAATACTTGATGACAGTCAATGCTGATGATGCGAAACTACGACACGTAGATACGTCTGTAGCCGCAAAACAAATTACTGAAGCATTACAAGAAGACTTAAAACGGACTAGGCAGGAGCGACAAACTTCTAGTTTAATATATCATGGTAAGATTGCAGGCGGAACATTGCTCTTCATGATTGTTTTGAGTTGGGGATTCTATGAATTGCAGCAGCGCTCAAAATGGGATTCACGACAGCTAATGCAACGAAATTCAGCAACAGACCAACCGTTAACAACTAAATTGCGCATTCAACAAGCAGATCATCTCCAAGAAGCCAAGAGACGACTGTTTCAACTTGGTCAAACAGCAATTTGGGGAGGAGGAACATACACAATCCTGGGTCTGTTTCCTTACACGCGAGCGCTCCAGTTAGGAATTTACTTCAGTTTACAATTTCCGCTCAAAATAGGTATTGTGGCAATAGGAACTTATGTTGCAGTCCGCTTTAGCTATGCTCTGATTGAACGCTTCACTGCTGCTATAGTTATTGGTGGTGCTTTATTAACTCGAGAAAGTACTGAACGTCTAAAACTGCGAGTTTCGACAATTTCTGTCGTTACCAAAGGCATTGTGACTATTACCTGGGTGGCAGTAAGTTTCCTAGTAGCCCTGGTATGGTTGGGTATAAATATTCTTCCCTTGTTAGCTGGTGTCAGTTTGGTTGGTGTTGCCGTATCTCTCGCCTCCCAAAACCTCATTAAAGATGGGATTAACGGCTTTTTGATCATTTTAGAAGACCAGTACGCCTTGGGGGATATGATTAGTGTCGGAACCGTAGGCGGCTTGGTAGAAAATCTAAATTGGCGGATGACTCAAGTGCGGGATGCGGAAGGACGCTTGATCACAATTCCCAACAGTGAAATTAAAATTGTTGCCAATCTTTCTAGTCGCTGGTCCCGAGCTGATTTAAATATCCCGGTAGCAAACCAGACTGATATTGACCAGGCTTTGAAGTTGATTGAATCTGTCGGTTTAGAGATGGATAAAGATCCACATTGGCAAGAACAAATTCTGGAGACGCCTCGAGTTTTGGGAGTCGATAATTTTAGCGAGCGCGGTTTGATTATTCGTGTCTGGATTAAAACACTGCCTCTCAAGCAGTGGGATGTTGCACGAGATTATCGCCATCGTCTCAAGAAAGCCTTTGACGAAGCAGGAATTTCCATTCCTTAAGTCGAGTCTAAAAATTAGAGAATTTATTTCTTGGAGTAGGGGCGGGTTTTGATCGACATTGTGTTACAGAAGATCTTGTGTCTATCAAA
>JAQYWO010000009.1:0-2185 GCA_029379215.1 Rhizonema sp. PD37 | reverse complement strand
GTGTTACAGAAGTTTTTGTGTCTGTCAAGCCCGCCTCTATACTATTGGCGCTTTGTGTGAATTATATTTCGCGCCTCTTGTAGGGGCGGGTTTTGTTAGACATTGTGTTACAGAAGATGTTGTGTCGATCAAACCCGCCCCTACACCCTATTCTCCTGCTATAGTATTTTTGTACTATAATAGAAATGTAGCGGTCGCAAAGCCGGATCAAGTATGGCGGCGATATGACAACGTAGCTGGAAGATTGATATAAAGGTTTGTCTTATGATTAAACATTACATTCTCAGCCTCAATCCGACTGCCAAGCACGAATGGGATCGATGTATCCTACGCGATCCGCTAACTGCCAAACGCCCAGATATTGCGAAACTGACGGCCGAAGCAGTCGGTGCAAATGCAGGTAGTTACTTGGTAAGTGTGAATATTGAAGTTACTGTTTTAGAGGAGGCAGTAGCACCTCATGCCGAACAGTTGTCGCTAAATATTACAGAGATGAATGTCGAACCACTACTCAAGGAAGCAGCTTAAATAGCTTATCTGAAATTTAATCGGAAATTGGAGCCAAAACCACACATTTATAATGCGTGGTTTTGGCTGAGAGTTGGCGGTGTAGGCATTACAGAAGTGGGGGATTGAGTGCGATCAGATCGCCTATAATGTCTGATGTAGTGGACAAAAGTAGAATTAAGTGGCATACGAGTACCCATCGTTCCCATGAAACGCCTTGCAGTATTTATGGCGCACCGGAGTGATTTGGAAAGCATAAATGGATACCATAACTCGAGCAAAGGAATGCGCGATCACACGCTTGGCTGGCTGATTCTCCACTGGAATATATTGGTTGTCCAGCATCTTCCAATGTTTAGCGATCGCCTCTAATTCATTTGATGGGCAGGCAGAATCAAGGCGATCATACTGTCTGGTACTTTCAGCATGGGTAGATGCTACAAGAAAAGTATACCTAAAGGCATACATTAGTCTATAGTATTAGCGCCCCAGAACATTGACAGCAGTACCAGCAGCAGCACCATTTACAGCATTTCTCCAGGTGTGCTTGCGATCAGTAATCAAACCTGCGGCTGCACCTGCAGCTGCACCTACTGCTGCATCTCTAGCTACGTGACGGCTCCTATGGCGTTTCGAGCCATTTACAGCATGGACAGCAGCACCGGCTGCCGCGCCATTTACGGCATTTCTCCAGGTGTGCTTGCGATTGGTAACTAAGCCTGCGGCTGCACCACCTCCTGCACCTACTCCAATATCGTGTCCTAAACTCTGTGCAGATACTGGCTTCACTGCCGCTACGTTTGCACCGAGTAGACTAGTAGCCAATAATCCAGGTAATACTGCACGTTTTAAAATTTTATTCATTGTCTCACCGTTGGAATTAACTGACTGTTTCTTCAAAATTGAGATTTTACACAGTTTTACTACAGTTGCACTTACCATTTTAAACAATAGATTTTTTTCCGCCTCAACCGAAATGAGTAATACTCACAAGTCAGAAACAACCATTGATCACAGACGCACACACTAGCCTAATATCGCGATGGGTATGGATGGCATGTGGCTGCCAAGGTTGTTGAGGGACAGAGACGTTGAGGAAATGCAGAACCGAGATCAACTAGAGTTGTACCCAAAAGCACAGTTAGAATGCTCAGACTACCCATGTTGTTGGTCGGGTAGACTTACGCATCAAAAACATGGTCAAACTTGCTACTTTGCGGGTTTCCCGAAGCTGGCGACTACGTTTGCGTGTGAAAGTTACGCCCAGTAAACATCTGTCCCAGCGGGTTGAGACGCTTGTTCCATGCCTTTGGGTAACGGTTAAGTCTATTTGATGTTTCTGGGTCCCATTCGCCCGCCCATCGACTCCAACTAGGAAATACGGCAAAACTTCTCAGAGAATTTCCTGGCTTGAGCCATGGGGAGTGTCAATAAAATTGTAAATTTTATCTAGCCAGAGTTATAACTAAGTGTTATATAACAGTCTTAAATGATTTGCGAACAGCCCAAACGCACTGTTCACAACTTAAATAGTATTGCGATAAATGTCAATTCATGGTTAACCCAAAACTCAGCGCTCAGGGTTTGTTTATCAGAGTGAGCATAGCTAGTTCACAACAATTTCATCAACTAAAAGAGCGATTATTTCTGAGTGAGCCAAATTTCTAGTGAATAATTT
>JAQYWO010000097.1 GCA_029379215.1 Rhizonema sp. PD37 | reverse complement strand
GGACAAAGCTCAGCGAGGAGCGGGGTGGGGTTCTTCCGGCATTAAGGTTAATTTACCGGACATAATATGACTCCCCATTCGCAACTGTGAGCAAACACAGAAATAAGGCTTCAGTCCACTCAACGACTGCGCCGTAGGTATCTCCAGTATGTCCCCCTAATTTGTGATTCAACCAGGCACCGACACTCTTACTGATCGCACTTCCTGCGACGAAGATGCCAAGAGCAATGCCGAGGGACTCTTTGTCTAAGAATATTAGCAAGCCACTTAAACCCAACAATAACACTAGTCCAGGCAATAAATCTTTGTAAGAACGAATTGCCGCTTTGTGAAACGCGCCTTTGCCAGTTGGTTTGAGGTAAGGATACTGGGCGATCGCCAGCATTTGTCCCCAACGTCCCCACCCACAAGCTGCCATCAACACTAACCAACGGTATTCGTTTATATCCGTTAACGCAGCTGTTTTCAGAAGAACCAAGGCGATCGCCGCCATTGCCCCGAACGCGCCACAAGCGCTATCTGCCATCACTTCTAGCCGACGTTCTTTGTCTGCTACTGCTAACCCGTCAGCAGTATCCATGACGCCATCTAAGTGCAATCCTCCAGTGATAGTAATCCAAGCGACTACAACCACAGCGCTGCGAGTGAGAATTGGCATACCTAGATAACTCATTCCTTCATCAAATAACCCCAATAGTCCTCCAATTAGCAGCCCGACTTGAGGGGCAAAGCGAGCGACTCCTTGGAAGTCTAGTCCCTTGATATGTGGGAGCGGAATACTAGTATAGAAAATTACAGATGCTGCCAGATTTAACAAATAATGTTTCCACCACGGAGGTTGATCGGTTATATTAGTTACTTCATTCATGGTTAAAAAAAGTTATGGAAACAAATTGAGAATGTGGCAAAGTTATTTTTAAAGCTTCAAAAAAGATTTTCTTTTATGATAGATCTACCTTAAGACAGTTCAGTTAAGATAATTAATAAGTATGTCAACCTACGTAGAGACGTAACAAAGCGGAGCGTTTCTATATCTTGAACATTCTTACCAGGAAACCGTAACCGAACGGTCTTGAAATCTACCCAGAAAAATCTGTTAGGCTGCTTACAGTAAAAATAGTTAATTTACCGTATAATAACAGACAATGACATTATTAATAGAGATTGGCAATTTTATCAGTTGCAGCTTTGTTCTGTCAATTTTCTAAAAATAATTAATTGCGGCTCGTTTACATACTATTCCTATGTTGATAATTATTAAAATGTAGGGAGGCATGAAAACTGTTAAATTGACTATTTAGACGTGTTGTATCTCACCTGCACTCCTGAAGCTATCGAATTATGAGTCAACATCTACCCGATACTAAGATACCAGCCCCTTGTATTGTCAACACGGGCGTGATTGTGAATAAGCTTGATATGCGGCGGTTGTTAGCGGATTTAGGCCGTGTCCGCTACATATACACCCAAGAAGGACAGTTGCAGAGCGAGGGTGAAGCTGATGTAATGGAAGTGTTTGCCAATCCGCGACAGTCTACCATCGTCGCCAACCACGCGCTTTATTTGAATGTCCATAGTTTTGATTACCTAGAACTTAAACAGTCTCCGCAACAACAAACCTGCTTCGATCTCACCCAGGAAAGTAGTTGTCTGCGCCTGATTCCCCTATCTACCCCCCAACAAGAGAGACAAGAACGTTCTATCAACGTTGTTGCGATCGAAGCAATGATGGAACAGGTGCTCTCAGCCAGATTGGATGCGGAAATTGATGACGATAATTGCGATTTGTTTTAAGATCTTTGTCATTTGTCCTCTGTCATTTGTTACTAATAACCAATGACCAATGACCAATGACCAATGACTAAATTTTCTTTTGAGTGTCTTGCTTGCTGTAGCCAGACGAAAGCACGGGCTGGCGTTTTTTTGACTCCTCACGGTGCGGTTGAAACCCCACGGTTTATGCCCGTAGGAACGCTGGCTAACGTCAAAACTCTCACTCCAGCCCAACTACAGGAAACTGGAGCACAAATGGTCCTCTCCAATACTTATCATTTGCACCTCCAACCAGGTGAAGCAATTGTGGCTGGAGGTGGAGGGCTGCATAAGTTTATGGGTTGGAGTGGTCCGATGCTCACTGATTCCGGTGGGTTTCAAGTCTTCAGCTTGAGTGAAATGCGAAAAATTACTGAAGAAGGTGTGACATTTCGCTCACCACATGATGGTCAAATTATAAATTTAACACCAGAGCGTTCAATTGAGATTCAGAATATTCTGGGGGCAGATGTGATTATGGCGTTTGACGAGTGTCCGCCATACCCAGCTAGTCGTCAAGAAGTGGAACTTGCCACAGAACGCACTTACCGTTGGTTACAAAGATGTATGGCAGCGCATCAGTGCAGTGACCAAGCTTTGTTTGGTATTGTACAAGGAGGAGTGTATTTAGATTTACGCTCTCATGCGGCTGAGTCTTTATCTAAGTTGGATCTACCAGGATATGCTATCGGCGGTGTCAGTGTGGGAGAACCACCAGAATTGATAGCTGATATTGTCCGATTGACAGCGCCACTACTCCCACCTCAAAAGCCACGTTATTTAATGGGTGTAGGCACTCATCGGGAGATGGCAGTGGCGATCGCCTCTGGTGTCGATTTGTTTGACTGCGTGATTCCCACTCGTTGGGCAAGACACGGTACCGCAGTAGTGCAAGGCGATCGCTGGAACTTGAAAAATGCTAAATTTCGTGAAGATTTTGCTCCTTTGGATGAAACTTGTGTTTGCTACACTTGTCAAAACTTTTCCCGTGCTTATTTATCCCATTTAGTGCGATCGCAAGAAATTTTAGCTTATACTTTGTTAAGCATTCATAACATTACCGAACTTATTAGCTTTACTCAAAAGATTCGTTCTGCAATCTTAAATGACACGTTTGCGATCGAATTTGCTCACTGGATCACATAAAAGGGAGATTTGAGCATTTACAAGGATGGGTGTAGCATGTGTAGTTGCTACCCAGACACCTGTCTACGAAAAAAACGATTGACTGGGATTGACTCATGCGGCAAGCATCTGGTAACAAATAGCTTCTTCAATCTTTAGGCGATCTACCTCGTAGTCGCCTGCTTCATATAGCTCTGCCAAAACATCAGCAATCCCCATTCCATCGATAACAATGCGGTCAAAGGCAATTCTGAAGGCGCATCTTTATGTGAAAACTGCTAGTAAGACTGTTTAAGTAGAACTTACCTATTGACTTCGCATAAATGCCATAATACATTTAAGCAAATATCGATAGCACAGCCTCTCTTTCTACTTAAAGGCTGTGCTATTCTTAATAAACAAAAAGAATGAGAAAACTACCATGAAGATAAAGAAGCCTAAAACTTCTTTACAGAATATCTACATGATTATCAGTATTGTGCATATTTTGCTTCAAATACAACGGCTACTATCCTTGTAAAACAGAGAAAAATACAACACGGTATAGTCTAGTAACTTTACTTTTACTAGGCTTTTTTTTTGATATATCCAATATATTGCATTTCGCGCGATATGTCAAATCGCAATATTGTAAATTGCAATAAAATTTGCGAAATGCCGTGCGATTGTCAAGAAAGCCAGAACTCTATACTATTCAAAACTTTCAGCCATTGCATTTTGCACAATATTTCAAATCGCAATGTTGTAGATTGCAATAAAATTTGCGAAATGTAGTGCGATAGGAATAGCTTCTTCAATCTTGAGGCGATTTACTTCGTAATCATAAGCTATACGGAAACACGGCGGAGGCGGTAACATATAGCACAAACATCAGGCTGGTCAGTATGCAATCACTTCATCAGCCGATTTATACTTTTTCTCAGTTGCATCTCATACACTATCGCCCTCTCCACTTGCTCAAGAGGGGTTGAGGGGTGAGGTTATTTAATTATGAATGATTCGATAGACTTAGTATAATATCATTTTTTCTACCACAATCTTTGAAAACTATTTGAGTGATTTTGTTGGGAATTGAGAAACTTGAGAAACTGCCGAGACTCAGTAGAATTATCCGGAAATAAAGTCAAAAATTCCAAGTATTTTGGTGTAGTTCTGGGAATTGGTTTTCCGTTTGGGTCTTGGGGATTTTTGACTAACTTCACAACAGGATACATCCGATGCCATAATCTACCTATTTGCCCCATAAGTCCTGTCAGCGACGAACGGTAAATCGAACCGGATGGTTGTATGCCGCGAATTTCATCCTGATATGGTTGATGCAACCAAAAGATAGCTTGAGAGTCTTCTGCGCTATCAGCTTCCCGCCCCCATACCTGTACTGTATCGTGGTGCCATGCTTCTCGCCAATCTGCTTTTTGAGCTTGATTGGGAGTGATACCTTGAAGTTGCATCCACTCAATGGCTGTTTGTTGTACTTTGTCGATAAAACCACTCAGTTGATCGAGCTTACGCACTTGGACATCGAGAGCAAGCGATCGCTCTGTTAACCATTGCCAGTGACAACCAATCAGAGACTTATATTCATCATCATAGTATTCTTCAAAAAATAAGCGGTGATCTGCCCGTCGCCATGATTTCCCAAAACCACCCAAAACCATCGCAAACCGAGTTAAGCCGGAGATGAGTTTTTTCAGTGCATCTTCATGTTCTGTGTGAGGTAGTTTTCTGGCTAACAACCATGTTAATTCCCCTTCTATATTGTAAGTTGGTTGAATATAACCAGCTCTGCCAAAAGTTCCGGGATTATCCTTGAGAAGTTGGAAACTCATCCCCAGCAATCCAATGATTGCCTCACCTTGAATCCCACCAAACAGATTATTAACAATTTTATCGGCTGTCTCTGCGTTACTCAGTCCGCCAAAAATTCGCAACGCATGCCCTCGCACTGCCGCACGAAAGATGTTAGCGCGAAACTCTCCGGTGCCATCAATCAGCTTGGCTGCTTGCCCTTGCCCTTTGAGTTTAGTGCGGTAAAGAACATTACCCGTGTGAGTAGCGGGTTGCCCGTATCCAGCACTGACGCGGCAACCAATTCCTGTAGAGATGGCTTTTTCCCAAATCTTCCAGATGATTTCCCACTCAGAATCTTCTAAAGAAGTGTTACTAGAAATACCAAATCGTAGTTCGGGTTGATGTAGAGAAATCTGAATAAAAGCACCACCATCTTTTTGACTCGATTTTACTTGCCAATTTTGCTGGGGGTGAACAATATCTACCAAATTTTCCGTCCAAGTAGTATCGGTAGGATAACCACCATGAAAACGCAAAATGCCTGGTTGAAAATCACCATCCGGCAAGGATTTACCGCAATAGACTTCGCGTTGTTCTTTTGTACAAGCACGACGGAATATACCCTTCATACTACTACCAGGATACACTGGCCAGCCTTTTGCACCGATGACAGGACGAATCACACCGTCATCAATTCCGCTATTGGTAATAAATCGCCAAGTCAAATTATATGTGCGAGTTTGAACAATGGCAGGTGGTTGAGGAAGTTGGGGATAAGTCTTCTCCACCCACTCCGAAGCCCAACGTGTAGCGTCTTGCTCCGTCGCACCAGGAACGAGTCGCTGAATTTGGCAACGTCCATTAATTTGTGCCCGAAACAACATCGGGACTTTTTTCGCAGGTTCAGGAATAGCCATGATTGTTTATCCTTTATTTATAACGTTGCGTCCACCAAACAAGAGAATCGCAAAGTTGGGTAAGAACTGCTAAAGCCACTCGCTGTTCATCAATTCTTAACTGCCACAGTTTCTCAGACATGGCTTGAATTTGGTTAACATTGTTAGCATTAACTGGTTCGTTAGGAATTGGAACTCCAGCTTGTTTCAGAATTCCTACTAGTGCGTCCCAAGTTTCTTTCCAATACTGAGATTTCTCTGGTTCTTTCGCTTGCAAACGCAGATGTTCACCCCAAAAACGCTCTAAACCATAAGCAACTGCCATCCGCATTTTATAGGACTGATTGAGAGACTTTTCATCTCGCTTTTTCGCATTTAATACCAATTGTTGTGCTTCTCGATCTAAATCGTAAGATTTCCAACCCATGATTAATAGTCTCCTGCTAAGCTTACGCGACAATGACCAAATCCAATCGATTCCAACCCACCAAAGTAGAGTTCTTCTGTTTTTTTCTCTTCCCTAAAAGGTTTCCAACCTTTTTGCTTCAACGCGATGGGAAACACCAAAATACTTCCTTCCGGTAAAGCTTCTACGTTAAAAAATGCACCTCCTTCTACCTTTTTCTCGTCATCTGCTAACTTCACTCGACTTTGACGGTAAAGCGCCATATCGTGCAACATGGCAATATCATTGTTAGCAACGACTAGTAAACTATCGCGATTTAAATCACTATCAGTGGGTATCCAAGCAGAGAGATTGTCCTCATGTTCAATTTCCACAAAACCCAAGTTGAAAAATAGAACTCGATGATTAGTACCAACTTGACGACTTTGTAAAGTTTTCGGTGCTGTATATGGTTTAGGCAAATCTGCGGTGATTTTAGCTATTAGCTGATAACGTTTGAGCAACCTTGGACATGTTACCCAAACAATCGGTTGACCGGGACAAAATACTGGAAGCCAAACAATTGAAGCATATTCAAACTTTACTAGTGCTTCTGTCGTTTTATTATCTTCTCCTGTTATAGCTTCATGACCATACCATTTTCTTTCTTTCTCTTTTTGACTTTTTTCTAACTCTTCGTGGCTTTTTCCATTACCATTAGTTTCGTTTTCATTCTTCTTGATTTCTCGCATATCTGCTCTAAATCGACCACGAATTGAACTGCCAGGAATAATCCCTGTCTGCGTAAATTGATCGCGGAAAATCAAATTCAAATTACCCGTTTCTTCTCCAGCACTCGCTCCGACATGGACAGGTGCTAAGGTTTCAATGATGCCGTATGCTTTGTGATACATTTTAGATTTTGGATTTGATATTTTGGACTCAAAAAAAAATAGGCTAGTAGTTGCGCTTTAGCGCTATCTTAACCAAAACAAACTACCCTCATCTCCCCGAATTAGCAGAATTTTTCGGGGATATTGACGTTTAGTAAGGATTATCATTTATATCATCATGTTGCTCATCATAATGGTGCAAAATCAATTTACCTTCTTTGCAAACACAACTTACCCGAACACTTTGTGTTACACGAAAATGGTCAATATTTCCTTTATTCGTATACTTACTGTACTGTATTCCTCCATGCTGTCTGAGAATAGCCGGATCACCATTTGACTCATTCAATAAACGTGTCACTGTGGCTAAAGTTTCTTGCAACTTGACTCGTTTGCTTTTTTCTCTAACTCTGTTGTAATCAGCCCTAAAAGTATCTTGATATTTTAATCTAGAGAAAGAAATTAAATCACCTGAAAGTAAATCATTTTTACACTGCTCCCAAATTAACTTTCCCCACGTTGAAAGCGTCATTTTTCCATCAACTTCTCCTAAGAGCGTTTCCGGAATTCCTATAGTTTCCTGAGGTGACAGTCCCACAGCAGCATCTAGTAAAGCTAATTGCATAGTGTATGGTTTGATTAAGGAATTATCTACAGAAATTGGTAAACGAGGAATCGTGATTAAATCTGATTTCTCTCCTTCAAAAATATAAATTATCTCATCTGCATAAAACATACCAATGGTGTTGAGATAACCCTGTAAACTCTTGAAACTACCCACCAAATTAAAATAAATTTTGTATTTACTTTCCTTGAAGGGTTTAATAGTTTCTTCCAACCAAACAATTAAGTCATCAATACCAGACGAAAAAGCTCCTGTGCTAGCTGTAGACAATCCGCTTGGAGCATAAATACTAGTATTAATGAAACTTTGTTTTCTGAGAAAATCTTCGACAATTTTAGCTGTAGTTTTACCTTGACTTGTATCAGTAGCTATGAGAAAATGATAATCTTCTCTTCCTTGACTCAAATTCTCTTGATAAATACCATAAATGCCGTTTAGTTCTGCACTGGCACGGCGTATTTGAGGAATTTTTGCATTAATAAGCTGTGCATCTGCTCTTTGTTCAAGGGTACTAATAATATCTTTGATGTTTTTTGGTGTTTCCTTTTCGTTAAGATTAGCTGTATCGCGCAGTTGTGAATACCAATCCTTTTCTTCTGAGTTATCTCTTTTAATTTGATTGGTAAGTAAACTGGTACCAATAGTAGATATAATGACTCGATACATGATGTCTTATCCTAAACAAGAATGAAATTAGATGATTTCGTACACCACTAGGGAAGACAATTCCTTAGCTCATAGCTGAAGTCTATTAAAATGGACTAATTTAGTTTTCTTGAGGTTCTTGTCCCCAAGCTAGCTGTAGTCCCTTCATTTTTAGACTTTTAATGAAGGGTTGTAGTTGGTTTCCTCTTTCTAGATGTTCCCATTTATTGCGATCGCCATGAAATACCGTGATAATTTCTAAGTATTGATTATTGCCTATTGGTAACATGCGATGCCATACAGAACTGATTACTAAAACTTCTTCCTCTTTGCCATTTTTTGATATTGTTTTTCTTCCACCAATAGCATGAGTTTGTTTATAAATCTCATTATGAAACAATTCAATAACTTGAGATTGGCTAACGATTTTACTGTAAACTGCGACACGTTTTTTATGCCAAGCTTCTCGCCAAGTTAAAAATTGAGGTTCTCTGACTTGAAAATAGTTCTTGCATACATTCTCTAAATTATTGAGAAACTCACCTAGCTGTTGTGGGGTTTTGATGTCATTTATCCACTCAGAGATCTCATGTTTCCAGCCTGAATCGTGGCATTCCCAATGACAGCCAATTAACTTTTCATAACGGGGATTTTGATGATAAAAATCCTTGTGCCATACTCTGCGCCAAGATTTACCAAAACCACCCATTGTGTAAGCAAACTTAATTAAACACTTGAGAAATTCCACATCAGTATCAGGAGTGCTAATATGGAGATTGCCTCGTATGTCATAAGTAGATTGCCAATCTGTCTGTGGTGAAGGGTTTCGCAACTCCCAATAAATCTCCACTTTACCGGGGGCTTGAGTGTTACCAAATAATTCACCAATTTTGCTCTCAACTCGCTTGTCATCTTGCTGATTTTGACAACATCCTCCCAAAAGACGTTTAGCATGACTTCTTAAAGTTGCTTTAAAAATATTGGGACGAAATTCTGGGGGACGAAATTCTCGTTCTCCTGCTAGCAAAACTGGAGTTATTCCCACTCCATGCAAAGATAAATTGATATTATATTGGTCTTTAGTAATAAAAGGTAAACCGTAACCAGTGCTAGTTTTTCCTCCTAATCCTTGCCTCAAGGCACTTTTTAGCTTCCCTGATATATTTTTCCATTCTTCCTGAGATAATAACTCAACGCTGCTAATTTCAAAAACTAACTTTGGTTGGTAGAAACTAATTAAAGCCAAAGCGCTAGTAGATTTTTCGTCAATTCCTATTTGCCTATTTTCTTGGGGATGTACTACGTCTACTAAGCGGTAATAGGTTGTTTCATCTTTCCTAGATATCGTACCAGCCCAATCTCCGACAGGATATGCTCCATGAAAACGTAAAATACCTTGAGTGAGAGGTTCTTTGTCTCCACAGTATCTTATAGCTAGAGCGCGATCGCTCTTGTTATTGTTACAGTACCGCAGAAAAACTCCTTTTACGCCGCTACCAGGAATAAAAGGAACACCATTTTTACCTAGCATGGGACGAAAAATACTATCTTGTCCGCAATTACTAAACAACCTATATGGGAATTGGACTTTAAAGCGACAGAAGTAACCTTTCTCTAAAACATCTTGTACTTCTGCGTACTGGTAAGTAGGTTGTCCGTCTTCCCTTGGGTTTACCAACTGCTCAATCCATTTATTCCGATGAATGCCATCGCCTGCAAACTGTAAACTGCATCGAGGTTTTACTTGAGCGCGGTACATGTGAGGAACGAGTTGTGGATCGGTTTCGATGATCTCTGGCACTTCTATATTTTGTCCTTGCTCTTTAAATACTTTTTGAAATGCTTTAGCAAAGCTCATAATTATTTACTTCCTCATTCCTCATTTTTCATCTTTCTTTTTGTATCTCTGTGTCCACCAAACGAGAGAATCGCAAAACTGTGTGAGTACCATTAAAACTATAATTCTGTCTTCTGTTCTCATTTGCCAAATCTCCTTTGTCATGTCTTGAATTTTGTTTGTTTCTTCAAACTTGACTGGCTCATTAGGTAATTTAATTCCTGTTGGTTTGAGGATATCGTTAGCCAAAGTATCCCAAACTTTTTTCCAATACTTTCCCTTCTCTTTACTTTCTAGCCTGCTCTCTCGTTCAAAGCGTAAATGTTCTCCCCAAAAGCGCTCTAAACCGTAGGCAACTGCCATCCGCATTTTGTGTGATTCATTTAAGACATTTTTTTTATCTCGAAAGTCACTCACTAGCTTTTGAGCATAGTGGTCTAAATTATAAGGTTGCCATTCGTTTAATTCTTGGGTTTGGTTTGATTCTGCTTCAGTCATGCTTTTTGCTTTTGTAAAAGGGTTTATGCTGTTTTCTTCAAAATCACATTAGTGTGACCAAAGCCTACAGATTCTAATCCTCCAAAATAAAGTTCTTTACTAGGATTTATTTGCGAATTTTTGACAAATTTCTCCCAAGAATTATTATCTTTATCGCTAGTTCTCAAAGCTATGGGAAAAACTAAAATAGTTCCTTCAGGAAGGGCTTCAACATTAAAAAAGGATGTTCCAGCAACAGTTTTTTGGTCTTCCTTGAGAGCTACCCGACTTTGACGATAAAGTCCCATATCATGAATTATAGCCATCTCGGTATCTTTGACAACCAATACCAAATACTCCTGAATAGATTCAATTTCTTTAGTGTATTCTTTCAGTTTGTCCTCTTCTTTTTTCAAAGGTAAACAACCTAAGTTAAAAAATAAAACAGACCGTTCAGGCTTCTTAATACCAGGTGGGACATAATAACTGTACGGTTCAACTTTCTGTATGGGTCTTCCAGCTAACTTTTGATATCGTTTGAGCAAAGCAGGACAAGTTACCAAAACAACAGGTTGACTTGGGCAATAAATAGGAAGCCAAAGTATAGAAGCATATTCTATTTTGACCATACCTTCACTCGTACTATCAGCTTGTCCTGGTTTTGCATCTTTTCCATACCAATATTCAACTAAGCTAAGTTGTTCTTGAGCTTTATCCTTAGCTTGTTCTATCGTGCTAGGTCTTTCTTGAATTTCTTTCTTATTATTTTGTTCAGATCCATCACCATTTTTTGCTTTAGCTTTTTCCTCTAAACGCATATCTGCCCTCAATCTACCCCGAATTGAACTACCAGGAATAATTCCCGTCTGAGTAAATTGGTCGCGGAACACTAAGTTTAAATTACCAGTTTCTTCCCCCGCACTTGCACCGACGTGCAGAGGTGCTAGGGTTTCAATGATGCCGTAAGCTTTTTGATACATTTGTATGACTCCAAAGTTCACATTAGTTCATTGCATGCTTGTAAAGGTAGCGCTAACCCACATCCCCAACGTTTTAAAGAAGGCCCTTCTTGCGGGAACCAATTGACATCCCAATCTTGCCAAGCTTGATTTATAGGTTCTTTTAATACGTAAACACTACCAGGAGGAACTGCATAGCGTCCCCTAGACAGTGACTTAGTTTCACCTTTACCTCCCAAACGATAACGAAAGGGTATAGGACGATCTGTGAAAAGAGCTTCTATTGACCACACTTTTTGCTCGTTACATTCTGGATTCTCTGTGTTGTACTTCTCTTTATTGCCTTTTTGCAAATATACAGGTTCTCGATAAGATAAGCGATTAGAACCCCAAATTGCAGGTGTTATTAAGGCAAAAATATTTCCTACAGGTGCTTGTAAAAGCTTATTGAGTTTACTGTTGATAGCTTCACATCGTACATCAACCATATGTCCTTCACCTCCAAAGCGATACCAACCGGGGTCAAGTTTAGTGTTGGACAAGTAAACTAAACTTGTACCAGTTTCCATCTGTACTGAGTTTTCTAGAAATAAACTCCCTTGCTCTTCATGATTTCTGATGACGTGTCGTTCTGAGAGTTCCAACCGTGGATGCAAGTGCGCTAAGAACTTCCAAGGATGTTGCTTTATTTCCTTTGGCTGATTCCAGTCATTAATAGCTAACCAAGTATTACTCTCATATTTACCAGTTGGTTTCTCACCTGCTTCATTTATCCACGACTTCTTTTCGCTTACCCAACTTAATTTATCTACGATTTTTCCATCTTTAACTAAATAGTTGCGTGGAGTTGGTACGTAAAAGTTTTGTTCGGTTGGCTTGAGTTCATCTACATTTCCCCAAAATGGTCCTGCTAACATCAAATCACGGATATCTGCGTCTTTACCTTTGGATGCTGCAAATAAACCTGAAAGAGTGGCAGCACTGGGAGGAAAGCTACTACCAGAACGTCCAACCAAATTTTCTGGTGAGAGAAATCTTCCTGAACTACCGTAGAGTAAACCCAAGGGTTCGATGATGATTAGATATTCAAAGGGAGAACGAGGATGTAAATATTTTTCATTGGATGTTTTATCTGTGTTCTCTATTGTTGACATAGGTGAAATCCCACTTTGGCAAGGTTAATTATCCAGCTAGTTAAAGCTTTGTTGACTTTGTTTTCATCTAATTCTTGAGAATTTTCCTTGTAGTATATTTTGCACTCGCCTAAAATCCCTGAGTCAGTCTTTGTTAAGTCTGCTTCAGTTTGATGTAATTGCTTCTTTTTGTCTTGAATCTTATCTACATACTCGGGAAAATATATCTCAAGCAAACCCAATGCAACACCTAAACCATCGTCATCGAAAGCATGACGGGATTCTAAGACAGCGACATCGTTGTATATGTGTGTCCAGTTTTGTTTTGATTTACTCTCATTTTTGTCGCGATCGCGATAACTCGACAGTAAACCTGCTTCCAAAAGCCACCAAGGACACACCCATTCCAAGTGATTACCGTTATTAAATAAGATGCGGAAGGCTATGCGATCGCGTCCGTTATTTTTCGCGGATTTTTCGGCTAAACGACAATGTTGTAGCACATCCCGTTGAGGAATTCCAGGAAATGCCCAAACAAAACCGACACTGACAGTAATTTCCTTTTGTTCGTCTTCACTTGTTTTATTTTCATGCCAAATCTTAGATTTAAAATCACTTAACCAATTAACACAATATCTTGGTTCTAATTTCTCTTCTGAATCGTCTTTATCATAAAATACACCTAAAAAATCATCCCCCCCTGCATAAATAACTCGACCCATTCTAAATGGTCTATTTTTGAACCATTTACCCCAATTACGCATTTTTTTGCTAAAAGCATGGGTTTTTTCTGGGTATTTTTTGAGATAGTCACCAGCTTTATCACCATCCCCTTGGAACCAACCTTGAAAACCTCTATCTGGTTGCGTCTGATTTTCTGCTTGATTATCCTCTTTGTGTCGATTTAAATCTTTGAAAGAAGAAGGTTTTAAGTCTTTTGATATCTGTGCAATCTCTTTAATGAGTTCTTCAATATTTAAATGATTTCTGCCAAAAACTGTTCTCAAGCGTTCAATTAATTTTAGAGAAACACTTTCATAGGTAATCATTCGCTTGATTAATTCAGGAATGCTCAGTTCTTCCTTTGGATCTATAAATGATTCCCCTAGTTTCTTACTAAGTATTTGGTAAAAAACTGTAACACTCTTCTTTTCGTCCTGATAATTGTAATTGCGAGGAGCGGAAATTTGACCAAGTTTCGGATATGCGATCGCATCTACACCAGAAAGGGTAGAACTCTCACCTTGCCAGTTTATTCCAGTCCAATCACGCGGGCGTTTTTTTTCATTTAGCTTTTCTCTAACGTCACTTATGTCACTGGTTCCTTGAACCCAGAAAAATTCCCATGCATATTTTGTCCACAAATCCCAACTTCTTTTCCAGAATGTATATTTCCATTCACCTTTATCATTATCCGTAACCAATTCACCGTTAGCATTATCCTCAATCCACTCACGACATGTTTCTGTCACACATTTCCAAGCTGTTAAAAATACTAACTTTGCATTTTCTTCTGGGAAATCGCCCTTGATAATAATCTGATTAGGCATTCCTTGAGTGATATTTGGTGTAGCTGGAGAAATGACTTTACAACCATGTTTTTCAACAGCAGTACAAATCACCCAAGATAAATAAGAAAGTAAATAAGAACTTCCATACAAATCTCGTAACTTCCGCGATTTCTCGATAAACCCCTGCACGGGTGCAAAGGTAATCACAGTGTAAATTGTGTTCGTCATAAGTATTCAAAATTTACTTTCTTGCCATGCTGAATTTCTACTCAACTTCGTGTATCTTTTTACATAAAAGATGTAGTTCAGAGTGTAGTTGATTATAATTACAGATTTTGGGTAGTTTAGCGATCTGCGTTTCTCCTTTATGGGAGACGCTAGCGCGAACAGCGCCTATCGTAAAAACCAAAAAATCCCCAGTATTGATATTTAAAGTGAACGCTAGCCTATCCGTAATAGACGTACTACTTTAGATAATACACGTTGAATTCTGAAATGTGGGTTTGTATTCTCTGCAAAGCTATAATTCTTGCAAAAATGGTTGATGCTCCCACTTATCCGTTAAATTCGCACCCGAGAAAACTAGGAAAGTGTTAAATCACAAGTTTGAAATGCTACATCTTAAAGTAATCCTTTTTTTAACATAAAAACATTTGCTTAGGATTAATTTAAGATTTCAGATTTCCTTAACACTTCGTTAAATGAATCAAAGTCTCAGCCAATGCTTGCACCATCGGACGAGTGGATAAATTTTCTCCCCGCTGCAAACGATGCACGCGACCTGTGAGCAACGGGGTGGTTTCTAGTAATTCGTTGGTTTTCCCTTGCCAACCATCAGTGAACAAGACTTCATCTTCCACAGCATCTAACTGACTGTGAATTTTTGCAGTGATTTTTAGTTTCAGGGATTTGCAAAAAGCTTCCCACTCGGCAAATTTCGTTACATCTCCTGACAAAATAACTGCGTGGGTTGCTGGCTGCATAATAATCTCATTTTCAGGTGAAGTTTTGCCGCCAACATCAATAATATTTATTAACTGGTTTGCACTCTTAACCCATTTTGCTGCTTCTTGTGCGTACTCTAAGGTAAAATCTGCTCTATTGTCACGTCTATAGTCTATAGCCACTGACGGATTATTTTCACAAGCTTCTTGATGCCAAGACCCTTCCCCATCAGGACAAGCTGTGATGACATAAGGGTAAGGTGCGCCTAATTTCCCCAAAATTGCTCTTTTCAAACCATCTCGTAAACAGGATTTTCCTGACTGTCGGGGGCCACACAAGACGACTTTAATCTGCGATCGCTCTGGTTGCTTGTCTTCTGTTGGAATCAAATCTCCCACTTGATATTTTGCGGAACCGTGTGCGGAGGTGACTATATAGGTTTTGTGTCTGATGGCACCAACTGGTGTACTAATTTTACTACCTAGTTTGGGGTCGAGAACGGCGACAACTTCATATAGATGCACTAGTCTGTGGGAAATGAGGTAAGCAACGGGAATAGATTGAGGCCCATCAATTAAAATACGTTCTCCTCCAGTAATTTCCCCGGAATCAATCATTTGATTTAATACACTCAGGGCATCTTTCACGATGCGATCGCCCTGTGCGGGAACATTACGATTAAACCCAACTTGCAACACCTCACCATCCAGCTTTATCTGATAGCTGTGCATAGTCTGCATTAACTGTCCTCCTTTAGCAACTGATTTACTATGACATGGACATGGAAGATGCATATTCCACCCGAGCGACACTTAAGAACGACGGCTTACCTAAGGTAAAATCCACGTCTCATGTCATTTCACGAAAATCTTGACACAATTTACTTTCTCTGAGCCCTCTGCTTTCCCTGCTTACCTAAATGTATCAACTTTAAAGTGAAACGTCGTCTTGCTGCGTTACTCTTAAATTAAAAGTTGACGATACTATGTCTGTTTATGCAATTCCTCAACATTACTCTGCCAGATGCGATTGCCAACGCGCTCAAAGCTTATATTAGCGCTCAGGAAGTTCACCAACCTGAAACTGCTGTTGTCGAAACTGCACTTACAGAATTCTTATCAGAACGTGGTTACTTACCTCCACAGCAAGAGAAAAGTTTACGCCTTACTCCCGCTCCAAAAGGAAGTGGCTTTCAAGATACTTCAGTAAACTACGATAAAATTATAGCTGAACATGCATTCAAGCAGAAATTACCACCAAAAATACTTTGAGAGCCGTAATTGCCGATACTGGACCTTTGTACGCTGCTGTAGATATAGACGATCAATATCATAAGAGAGCACAAGCTGAACTACAGCTTATAGAGGCAAAAAATTTAACAATTGTAGTTGCTTTTCCCGTTTATTTGGAAACTTACAATTTGTTGCTATATCGTCTTGGAACTGAACAAGCTATTAGCTTTGCTCAACAATGTATAGGAGCGGTTCAATTCGTTAATCCTTCACAACAGCAATATTTAGCAGCTTTAGAAAGAATTGCTCGTTTTACAGACCAACGTATTACCCTTTGTGATGCTGTAACTGCTATTTTATCTGAAAGCATGAATTTACCTGTGTGGACGTATGACTATCATTTCGATTTGATGCAAGTTCAAGTATGGCGTTACTGATTCGTTTGACTGTGTAAGTCGCATTGTCACCGAAAGCTGAGTCTACCACTCGCCACAGATAAAGTGAACAAGATTGCTATCCTTTGAAAGTTGCAGTCTCAACGATAAGATTGCTCTTAGAGTGCAAACAGAATTTTCAATACTGTGCGTTCGCTCCTGCTTGAGATCCGGAGGGGAATTAAAGCCTTAATGTAAAAGCAAAAAGGGGGCTTTTAAGTAAGCCGTTATTTGTAAGTAAAATTTATGACTATTATAGAACGCTTCCAGAGGAGATTATTTAAGTCGTAGGCAGAGGATAAATCATAAAATGACCAAAAGCTCCATGGAACTGAAAATGCCTGAATCCATTGCACAGCCACCAATTAAAAGCCCTGTAAGGCTTAATTAAATCTGGCGGTTAAAAATGAGCGAACGTACAGTCAATAGGGGACTTCCAGAAATTAAAATATCCAGCTTATAAGAATGATAATCATTAAGAGGGACGCTTGTCGCCTTCTTCGAGAGCAATACCAACCTTTCTGGTTACATTCGGAAACATTCCCCAAATGGGATATTACAATTGTCTTTGCTTGATTGGTATCTTATTCTCTTACCAGTCCCTTACCTGAGGTAAAATCCACGTCTCAAGGCTTCAATTCTTTTGTGGATTGGTGGATGAGTATGTTTTAACCAGTGAAAAGTTCCTGTATCTTCTTTCATCGCTACCCGAATCCATAAAGTAGACATTTGTTCTTTATTTGTTTTGGGCGGTAGAAAAGGTAAGCGGTCAAGCATCGCCAGGGCTGATACCATATCATCAACACTCGTTAATCTTGCCGCAACCGCATCAGCATGATATTCTCGCCAGCGACTATGCCAGAAAGTTAACAATGTGACGAGAAATTTTGTGATCGTCGGCAACAACATTAAAATAATCCAAACCGACACACCCACGAAAAAAACTGTAGCCTGTTGCCAATTACCTAAAAGACCATAGATTAAACCGGCTGCTAGCATTAGTAAAGCCGCAAATCTTCCGAAGTACCACACAATCAGCAGCATTGGCTTAAAAAGAATCAACATCACACCGTCTAGAGCAGATGACAGCAAGGTTTTTGCCATTGTATCTAAGTTCGCAATATGCCCTAATTCATGAGCCATCACAGCCGCGACTTGTCTTTGATTTAGTTGCTTGATTAAACCAGTCGTGGCAACAACCATTGCATAAGAACGTGTTGCACCCACCGCATACGCATTCGGATTGTCATCACACAATTCAATTCCTACTACCGGAGTTCTGGGTAAACCTTCGGCTTTCGATAGCTCTTTAACTGCCGTACAGAGCCATTTCTCGCTTTCAGAATACAGTCCTTCTTCATATATTAAATGTGGGTTAAGGACCCTGATTTTTCTTTGGTTAATGTAAGAAGGAACAGCAGCAAAATATCTGTACATTGTTGTCAGGACCCAGTATATACTAGGTATACCAATACAACCTAAAAAGAATAGACCGATAATAAAATTGACAGCACCTTGTTGAAATAACAGCCATCCATAGTAACTGGCATAGACTCCATAGCTGAAAATACTTAAACAAAACAACATCATGATTGTAATGACAGCGAGATTTCCTCGAGCATTTTTAAACTTCATATCTTTACCCTTGTCTATTTGAAGAACTAATTCATGGAAATGACACGACAATGCTGGTAGGGGCGATCTTCTCCCAAAGGGAGACGCTGACGCTCGAAGACTCGCTAACGCTGCGCTAACGCGAACGTAGCGTAAAGCCTACGGCATAGCTTCGCTTAGAGCGACTCCTCTCCCAAGGGGAGACGCTCCCTTGTAGCTTGCTTCCCCGAAGGGGTACGAGCGTCACGGCTGTTCGCCCATAAGAATGGCGTGATTCATTAGAAATGAGACAAAAATGAATTATGCGTTTGTCAAATCAAAATCCTTCATAAGGACGAATAGCTGTTCGCCCTTATATGATGTATGCCAAATAAAGAGACTTCTACCAGATGATTAAATCTGGATTTTCAAACTCTGAGTTTTCAAAATCCGAATTTTCAACGACTTCCTCTAAACCATTCATGCCACAAAAGTAACAATTATCAGTCTGCAAATACTCAGTATTAGTCTTACGCCAATCATTAACCGGAAACTCATAAATCCAATCAATTCCGGAATCAACATTCAAAAAACCACTCACCATCCCGTGAATCACACCAACGCCTGTACTTGCACAGATACTATTTAACCAAAATACCGCTGGATCATTTACCCCTTCTAAATAACCCGCACCAGCAGCCATTTGATTCATCTCCAATGGTGCAGACTCTAAAGCGGCGCGTTGCAGGTTGATGATATTACCGCACATCAAACACCAACCACCCCCCATAGGCGGAACGGTGATTCTGCAATACATTCGTGGTGTGTTGTCTGGTTTCACTTCTATATGAGTTCCCAAACACACCAAAGGACGCATGTATTGCAACGCTAATTCTTGAGCCGTTTTCCTTGAAAGATGATTATCAGTCGCCACTACAATTAAATCGCACGTCGCTATTTCTTGCTTGCTTAATTCACTTTCAATTCCAGTTGCTATTGTTTGGACACAGGAATCCTCTGGGTAAATTTTCTGAATCAGATGCTTGACATAATGGACTTTATACCACTGTTGTTGCACCATTTCTTTTGTAGCACCGGGCATCCGATTGAGGTTAACTGTCTCCAATTTATCAGGATCGACTAATACCCAATTCTTCACACCCAAACGTCCCAATAATTCGGCAAAAATGGAGCCAATACCGCCACAACCAATTAATCCTACTTTTAGTTGATGAAGAAGCTGTTGATTAGCTGAACCAAATATTTTTTGCCGAAGAAACATCAAATCAGTCTTATTCATCACCTCTTGAAAGTTAGAGACATCAAATAATGAATGACAGAAATCTACAGGCTCAAACCTCTGTCCTGTTCTATCCCAAATCCGAAATTGACCAAATTGTAAATTTTCGTCAAATACACCGGAAATCAAATGAGGTTGCGTGGGAAAATGAGATGAGATGAAACCTGCATATTCCGACTCATAGCGATCGTCAACATGGGAAAAATCAGGAACTCCTCCGCCAGCATGAGTATGAATGTGAACGATATCTAAACCTGCCTGAAGATGATTTTCTAGCAAGTAGGAATGAAAATGCTGTTTCAGTACTAATCCACTCGCCGATTGATGTTCGTAACAATCAGAAGCTGGAACAACCCAAGTTTTAGGAATATAGCGAATTTTATGTTTTGATTGATGGCCTTGACAAAAGAAAAAACCAATGACTTCTTCATTAAACATCCGAGACTTAACCATTGATTTCTGAAAATCACACCACATTTTCGGTGGTATATGCAGGGAAACAGTAAGATATTCATTCATAGTTGATTGTTGATTGTGAGTTTTGAATGTCCTGATTTACTGAAATAGTGACTCTGCTTTTCTTAGTTGTATGTCATACCTACGCGCCCTCTCCCAAGTTTGGGAGAAGGGTATTCGTCGCGAGATTTAGAGAATCATCTATAGTTTTAATGGGTTAGAAAAGTTCGTAGTAAGCACTTTAGTGCTTAAAATAGAGCGATTTATCGCTCACTACATACCCTTTTAAATTCCTTATAGCGATACTCCAATCAATCTTCACTATTAATCGCGTGACGTGCGGTTACAAACAAAGTCGCAAGATTATGACCATTTTCAGCATTATTACTAGGTTTCCAAGAATTTAACCAAACATCTTGGTTAAAACCTCCCCCTAATCCCACGCAGTACCAGTACCATCCTTCTTCACTCAGAAATGGCGCACCATAATAACTTTGTCTGGTAAAATGATGATCTCCTTCTCCGACAGTATTCCACGGGTAATTTAGATAGCAGCCAATAGGAGGAAGTCGCGGATAATCTCGTGGTAACAAAAACAAAATATCTGTGTTGGAGACTGCAAATTTTTTGGAAGATAAAGGCATTCCTTTAATCAGAACAGCAGTATATTTGATATCGCCTACGGTCTTATTACCAACAATCACATTTTTAGCGACTTTTTCTAACAGCTTGAGTTCTTCTATCAATCGCTGACTTGGTTTTGAGCCTGATTTTTCTTGACTAATTGTAATTGCCATACTTCACCTAAGAAATTTAAAACTTTCAATCACATAATTGGAGAATCTACAGTCAGATTACCCTTTGACAATTTTGGGTACAGTCCAAACCTTTGAACCTTCTTTAAGTGCTTCATTATTTTTTAGAGGACGAGTACCACCAAAACCTTCCTCCATCACGTCATCTTGACCAATTTCTGGCAATTTTTTCCTTAATTCTTCAACTGTTGCACCTTGTGGCAAATCAATCAGTTTACCGTTAACAACTGCTCTCATGTTCTTTCCTCACTTTTTTATCATTCTTAAGCTGATCTTGATTTAAATATCTATGAATAATCTATCTCTAGACTTTGGTTTAACTAATTCTAGAGATTCCGTTTTTTTCTTAGGCTTAGCTTTTTCATACTGGGGTTGATTATTTGTAAAAAACGTAAATCCAAAACCTAACAAAACGAAAACAAGACTGAGTTTGAAGAACAATACCTGTTTAGCTTGTCTCGATATTGAATCCTCCAAAAAGCCAATTTTTTGATCGAGTTTTTGCAGAGAGGATTTATGACTATCAACCTCCTGGCTAATAGTTTCTAAATATTGTGTGTAGTCTTGTTTACTCATAGTGATGAGTTGAGCCTCTAAAGATTCAAACCGTTGATTAATTTTTTCATTCTTCTGTGTAAGCTCATCAAACTGCTTGAGTTCCTGAGTAATTAATTTGCCATTCACTGTCTCCATAAATAATTCCTTTCTTTTTGTGTGTTTTTCAACATTGTGCATTCATATATCAAAGACGTTAGAACTACCAATCCGGTGATAGTTTTGGCTGGTATCATGTTGGTCAAATTTATCAAAAACCTCAGTTAAGTCCACTACGCTATTAGCTGAGTTTTTTAAATCACTTCCTAAAGACTGTTCGACTGAAGCAACTTCAACTCTTATTCCTCTTCTTCTCAATTTTTCTGCCAAATACGCAAAGTCAGAATCTCCCGTCACTAAAACTACAATATCTGGTTTAATTTCCAAAGATAACTCAATTGCATCGATCGCCATCACTACATCAACATTATTCTCGTAATCATCTCCTTTCGCTTTACCTTCTTTTGCTACGACTAAAAAACCATTACTCCTAGCCCAGTAGACAAATTTTTCTTTGCTTTTGCGTTGTTCTTCAAATCTTTCTTTAGCAGGGGGTAATCCGAGATAAATCACCATCTCAATTAACTCTCTCCCTTCTTTTGGATCGGCTAAATAATCCCGCACTTTATGCCAATTAATTTTGCGATTAAAATTTTGTGCTGCCATAAACGCGTTATCGCCATCTGCAATAACCATCACTCGATGAAGATTTCCCATACACTCTTACCATTTGTCTTGGGTTGCTGTGTTCTTGTTTCTCATTAAAACCTATGGGTGGAATGTGCTCTTTCCCTCACTTCTTAGATCCCCGACTTCTTTAAGCATGCTGTTGGCAAATGGTAGATCTGACTTTTAATGCGATAGCGTTAGCGAGTACTCGAGCGTCAGCGCTGCAACGACGTGGGGCAGAGGTAACTGTGATTGCGAAGAAGGGTATGTTAAGTCAACAGCTTTCAGAAATAGCTGATGATGTAATCTTTTTAGATGATCTACAATACAAAATCGCTAAGTATACAAAGTTAAGTATAGCTTGAGTATTTTTACTTTGAATGTTGTTAGTAATTGAAAAGCTCTCGCTTTTGAGAGCTTTTTTGATTTTATCCATACCGATTTGACCCAATCGGTAGGGAGTACAGTTCATTTAGTCCCATCTTATTTTTGGAGAGTTTCCAACTAATCCGATTTGACCCAATCGGTAGGGCGCAAGGACAAGTTTTTCTTTCTTCAGCTACTGCTGGTTTCCAACTAATCCGATTTGACCCAATCGGTAGGGAGTAAGATTTTCTTGTCCTAATGAAATGCAAGGTAGAGAGTTTCCAACTAATCCGATTTGACCCAATCGGTAGGGATTTACTCCAGAAGAAGTAATACAGATACTTAAAAATGTTTCCAACTAATCCGATTTAACCCAATCGGTAGGGGTTAATTTTTCGGATTGTTTTTAATCTTATGACTGATAGTTTCCAACTAATCCGATTTAACCCAATCGGTAGGGTTACCAAGGGGTGATAAAAGATGCTTATTACATAAATGTTTCCAACTAATCCGATTTAACCCAATCGGTAGGGCGTTTAGCACCCCCAACAACTTTAGGGACATAGCAAGTTTCCAACTAATCCGATTTAACCCAATCGGTAGGGTATTCTCATAAATTTTATGAAACCGTTCAACCCATTGTTTCCAACTAATCCGATTTAACCCAATCGGTAGGGAATTCCGATGTTTTAGTGTCAGCTGACTATACACGGTTTCCAACTAATCCGATTTAACCCAATCGGTAGGGAGTTCGTCTGGGAGCGCTTACCCAGTAAGGGTTTCAGGCACAAAATCGACGCATCTCAAAAAATGGCGCTGTAGAATGCACAAAATTGAGAAAAACACAGGTCTCAAAGCCTTACCCTGTATACCATCGACGCATCTCCACGGAAAATATAGGGTTTCAGCGATTTGACGAGATGCGTCGATAAGCATGTTACAAAACCTCCTTTTTTGTCATACAACCTAGAGAACACAGTGCTTTGGCAATATCAACAGTACCAATAATTAAGGCTATTGTTTCAATTTTTCAAATAGTTGTGACATTTTCTCATAGTATAAACGTTTACTCTTCCCAGAACACCCTCTTAAAAATTAGCTAGCTTAAGTGTGTCTTAACTAATCATATACAACTTCGCTTGATATCTTCCTTCAGTAATCATTAAGACTTCACAAAACGTATCTTCTCAGTACTTTGAGGTAGGCAATTATTCTAGTTACCACGACCAATCAATAGCTTTGACAACGGATAAAGATATATCGCGGTGCCGGAAAAAGGGCAGGTGTTAATAGAATACTGTACATTTTTAACCGCCAGATTTAATTAAGCCTTACAGAGCTTGTAATTGGTGGCTTTGGAATGGATTTAGGTATTTTTAATCGCATGGAGCTTTTGGTCATTTTATGATTTATCCTATGCCTACGACTTAAATAATCCCCTCTGGGAGCATTGTACAATAGTTATAAATGTTACTTTAAAATTAAATTTTACTTAAAAATTCCCTTTTTGCTTTTACATTAAATCGCTATACAAGTATTAAACTTGCACGTTCTATTTTTATATTATACACTCCTAGCAGATTATATATTTCTGTTGTTTTGTAGTGGTTTGTTTGAGTTAATATATAAGACTTATATTTAGCTTTTTCAAGAATACTTATGGTGAATTATGAAAATTTATCTGACCAAGGATTTATAATAAAAATTCCGCAGTTTGTAAAATCCGCAACATTACGAGTTGCTATAGTTGCATTACGAGAGTAACAAATAGCAGCAATCTGAGCATCAGCCTGAGATATGGGAGTTCCATTGACTCGTCTTTGAGCCGCAATATCCGCGAAAGCTACAGCAGCAGATTCATCAAATGGAAGAACACGCCCTCTAAAATCTTCTACAAACATTAAAGTAGTAGCTTGGTAGAGTCCATATTTACGCTTTCCTTCTGGTAAAATGGCGATGCCATAGAGTATTTCGGCTTGTGTAATTGTTGTCGTGAACAAGCTTGTTACAGATTGTCGAAAAGCCCAATTACGAACTATTGTAGAACCTTTTGGTTTAATTAATTCTGACAATACATTAGTATCAAGGATAATCATCATTCAAATATTGGGTGTAGGACGCATAGGTTCTCTACTCACTTCTCCTAATTCAAAATCTTCTAAGTGTGCAAAGCGTTTTTCAATCATGCTTACAATATTTTCAGGCTGATTTTGATTTTCTATTAAAGCCTGACACAAAATATCTTTTGCTTCTTCTTCTAGAGAACGACCATTTTCTGAAGCTCTTTGTTGCAAGAGGTTTTTGATGTGTTCGTCAATATTAAAGATAGTAATGTTTGTCATACTGAGTGAATAGAGTTATGGTGTATTTAGATAGTAGTAATTATATTCTAGTTTAACAAAAAGAATTCAAGCGGTAAGATTCCCTAACTATTTAACCCAATCGATAAGGTTTTTATTCATGGAGACGCGATATATCGCGTCTCCAGTCTCTAACTAATCCGATTTGACCCAATCGGTAGGGAAATTGATGCTAAAGCAGCCAGCGTAATTGGTTCTTTAGTTTCCAACTAATCCGATTTGACCCAATCGGTAGGGTCAAATGACTGATGCAAGTAATACTGCGGAAGAAAATGGTTTCCAACTAATCCGATTTGACCCAATCGGTAGGGCGTACTGGGTTGATTGTTGGCACTTCTATTGGTGTTTCCAACTAATCCGATTTGACCCAATCGGTAGGGCTATCAACCAGTTTCAAGCGCTTCACAGGACTAAGCGTTTCCAACTAATCCGATTTGACCCAATCGGTAGGGGGTTTCTGCAAACCTCGCTCGAGAAAAAACTTTTTCGTTTCCAACTAATCCGATTTGACCCAATCGGTAGGGTTGCTTTCCGTTTCCGGTACTTTGGTCTCATTAGGTTTCCAACTAATCCGATTTGACCCAATCGGTAGGGAGATCCTAGGCATCGATGCATTAGCAATCTATCCGTTTCCAACTAATCCGATTTGACCCAATCGGTAGGGTTTAATCCAGTCCTAATCTGCTGAGAAATTTTTCTGGGCGTTTCCAACTAATCCGATTTGACCCAATCGGTAGGGCATTTCCTTAGATGGTAATTTAGAACGCATGTCTTTCGTTTCCAACTAATCCGATTTGACCCAATCGGTAGGGTTTTTCAAGAATTACCGCTACATTTGTGGGAGTAACCAGCGTTTCCAACTAATCCGATTTGACCCAATCGGTAGGGAACAAGCAACTCGCGCCTTTGCAGGACGTTAAAAGGTTTCCAACTAATCCGATTTGACCCAATCGGTAGGGGACTAAGCCAGTGTTTGTCTCTGTATAAACCTTAGGTTTCCAACTAATCCGATTTGACCCAATCGGTAGGGTTGGTAAAATTGCCAAAGGCAATTTTACGACATACTCGTTTCCAACTAATCCGATTTGACCCAATCGGTAGGGTGGGAAATCGACACTATTGCCCTTAGTGGCTGCAACGTTTCCAACTAATCCGATTTGACCCAATCGGTAGGGTGGAGCTACTGCAACTGGAAACACTTTAGGGCCTGTTGTTTCCAACTAATCCGATTTGACCCAATCGGTAGGGAATCTGAATGGAGCTCCCTTGGTTATATTGGTCTAGGCGTTTCCAACTAATCCGATTTGACCCAATCGGTAGGGAGTTGGCATTATTGCAATGCCTTCTTCTGGTAAAGTTTCCAACTAATCCGATTTGACCCAATCGGTAGGGAGTTCGTCTGGGAGCCTTTGCCCTGTAAGGGTTTCAGACGTCAAATCGACGCATCTCTGAAAAACATTATACATGTTGTTCAAAATTAAGCAAAACGCGCCCCTCAAAGCCTTACCTTGTATGGCATCGACGCATCTCAACGGAAAATATAGGGTTTCAGCGATTTGACGAGATGCGTCGATGAGCATGTTACAAAACCTCCTTAATTACCTAGAACTCAGATAACGTAATACTTTGGGGGGGAAGCTGGTTCAACACTACCAATAGTTAACACTCTGGAAACAGATTCCTGAGAAATCCAATAAAATCGGACATCGTCTTCAGATGGTTTCACAAGTTTTTTCGATTTCTCAAACAGTTGCCGCATTTCCTCCAAACTTAAAAAACACTCAAATACGGAATACTGCACTCTTCGTCCATAACCCTCTAGAAAGTTGGATAGCTTAGTGCGCCTTTTATCATCAGGGATATCATACACGACAACCACTAGCATATTTAGCAGTAAGAATTAATACTTCACAAAAATACAAGTATTTTTACTGGCAAGATACAAGGCCTAACTTCAATCCTAATTATATTTTAGAATGTTCAAATAGACACAAGAGTGAAAATTAATTATGCGTTCGTTGAAACCCTTGGTAGGGGCGAAGGGCTGTGACGCTCGAAGACTCGCTCTAAGCGAAGCTATGCCGTAGGCTTTACGCTGCGCTAACGCCCCT
>JAQYWO010000096.1 GCA_029379215.1 Rhizonema sp. PD37 | reverse complement strand
GACGTGAATATAGTAATTTTATTAACTAAACAATTTATTATCCGCAGTGTATACACTGAAAAATAATTATCTAAATCTGGGCTTCTTGAAACACTTCAATAAATCTTGTCTACAGAAGCGCTGATGGCTAAATGCTGACTTTTTGGTGCCTATGACGTTGCTTGTAGGAATACACGACTCCAGAAACTGCAGATAATAGTACCCATGAAATTGTGTTTAAGCGAAAATCAAATAGGCTAACATCTACTGTATTAAAGAGTACTAATCCCCCAAAAGTCACAAGATAGCTGAAAAATATTAATCTGTCTTCTTGGTGAATAAATTGCGAGCCCGAAGGGGCAAGCTTTGTAGTGCGGCTTTGCAATATTTGGACTCCACCAATAAAGATCCAACCAATCGTGCCAAGAAACACCAGAGTAGTGGGAAGTCCAGTTTCACAAGAAAGCATTAAAAAGAAGTTGTGGGGATGACCTAAGGGAACGTGCATTTGGGCATTGTAAAGTTGCGTAAAATTGCGTAAGCCCCAGCCAGTCCAGGGACGCTGCTGAGTCAAACTCCAGGCAAATTCCCACTGAGTTTTGCGGAGTAATGCGACTGGTCTATCGGGATACAGTTGGTCGTTTAACCGTGCCCAAAAGAAAGCAGGAACAAACTTCCGAAACAACAGAGAAATTGGAGAGGGAGCAAATGCAGCCAAAATCACACTCGTAGCAACACCACCAACAAAGGCCACAAGGATGTGCCAGCCTTGATAGATTGCATAAGTCAAACAAGCAAAAATAGCAATCACCCATGCATTTCGCGAGTCAGTTAAAATCAATGCCGCAAAATTGGCAATAACCACCACACTCAAGAAGAGGAATGTCCGTGGGGAGGAGCCGATAAGTGTAGTAGAGAAGTCTGAGCGGCGACTTCCGTTGAGCAGAACTTTGATGGGTTCCCGCAGTTGAAACCCATGGCGTTGGGGAGTGTGAGAAATTTCTTCTCCCTCTCTCCCCCTCCCTCTCTCTCCCCCTCTCTTCCAGTACGCTCTCAACTGTTGATAGCTTTCCAACCACAATCCTAATGCTAGAATAAAAACGAGCATCAAATAGCCAGCTAGGGTGTTAGCGTGCATGAAGATAGAAGCCATGCGTCCTGGGGGATCTCCTCCAGGTTCAAGCGTCCAATCTATGACAATCCATAAAACTTTTAATTTAAAATTCCAGCCTAGAAACAACTGTCCCAAACCAATAATCACCACTGGCAAGGAAGTTGTCACCAAGATCCAAGACAGTTGCCGCAATTGAACTGTTGTTTGAATCAGGGTGCTAAAGGCAGCGAAAATAATGAAGAAGGGCAATAAATTAAATAAGCCGAGAAAAGCCGTTGGTTTGTCATAAGCAAAGCCAGCAGTAATAATTAGCAATAAACTCAGAAAAACAAACCCCAAGTTTTGAGGACGACGGATAATTGTGCGGTATTGTCGCAGCCAAATACCTAATGATACTAAAACTATACCCACAGCCCCAAGAAATGGTGTTAGTGGGAAGATCCATAGCCCAAATAAGACGTAGTTCCAAGAAGATTGGAGTCGTGGCTCAGGATGTCGAAAAGATTGCAGTTTGTCCTTAATCATTTATCTTTAATCATTTGTCTTTAGTCATTTGTCCTTGATCTCTGATGAGTTGTTTCTTCATTTTGAATGACGACTTACTAGGACATTGACTAATGACTAATGACTAATTGCCTTTTTGTCAAGCAGGTTGCCAAGATTCATCGCGGGTGAGGCGAATTTGAGCTAAGGTGAAGATCGTCGGGATAATCCGACCGTAGTTAGTTGCGATCGCTCTCCACCCCAAATCCGCAAAAAACCAAGCCCACATGACTGGGCCAAGAAAAGCAAAAACGCTCTTGACTGCCCCATACCTTGCGGCATTGACAGCCATACCCCGTTGTGCCATTTGTGAAGCAACATAGTTTTGAAACTGTGCAGTAGCTGCTACCCCACCCTCAATCGCTGCTTGTTTAGTCATTTGATAGGTAGCAAAGTGGATGGCAAATTCTTGGGCAATTTGTTTAAGCAACAGTGGTTGGAGGACAGAGGTGACAGCCAAAGCACTACCGCCTTTAACAAGTAAACCTAAAGGATCGCGCTGCAATGATAGCGGAAGCGGTTCGGTGAGATCTGATACCGCAAGTTGACGCTGTACTCTAGCGGTCAATTTTTGCTTATCCTGTTCAGGTAACTTTTTCCATACCTGTCCCAGCAAATGCAAAAATACCTCGGCTTCTAAATCAATTGTTGTCAAATTGTCAGAATAGCGTATTTTTAAATACTTACAAACTTGAATCAATGCTTGTCGGTAGGTGATTTGGTTGGTGTGTCCCCGCAGTACCGTCATCCCATCTGCAGCCAAAAAGCGAAACCGTCCCTCTAACGTGTCTAGCCAAGCAACCCGATCCTGGCTTTGCACTTCTATCGGTTCAGGTGTGTGAACATAGTCTAAAGGATTAAACTTACGACAAAATAGAATTGCCGTCAGATCTTGCAATTCGTCTTCGGTTGCTAGTTCCAGTGCAGCTCTCAGTTCATCCAATTTCCCGTCCTCCCTTCCATGCAGCTTTTCTGTTCCCTATTCTACTATTAGCTTTCAAGTGTCATTAGTAGTATTCTGTACTACTGTCAGTAAATAAAGACAATCTAGTACTGGCATACTAAGTTACGTTCATACATCATAACTCGCTCTTCACTCAAGAAGGTTGTGAGTGGGTCAGGGTGGTTAAGAAGAAAAATCAGTGTCCCCCCTGCTCTTCCTCTACTTCCTGTCTAATCCCCGACTTCTGACAGAAGTTAAAGATCTGGTTTGGTACTCATTTAATTTATGACTACTAACTTAAGTTGCTTATTCATATCAGTAAGCAGTATAAAAAAGACTATATATATTTATGTATGGTTAAATTTTAACTAATCCAAGCTAGTTTTGAAAAAAAGACGGTTTTTGATAACTAGCAACTTGCGTTATGAGTGATTTCTCATCTTTACCCATAACGCGCCATTAATCCTCAATCTTGTCAACAGCATCAGGTTTATGAGCAGCCTCTTTCCCAGTTTTGTCACTTTTCACTCTTTTACTCAGGGTTATCTTTTGAGGCGGCAACGTGATGTCCTTTAATATCCGTAGGTGAAGTAAGTTTCTTTTCTACTTCGCCAATAGTTTCACCTTGCGCCGTATTCCACTTAACTTTGTCACCTTTTTTAATCTCGTCAGTCACAGGCTTTGTCCTTTTGTATGTGTTATGCCTGTAAATATTTTCCCTTATTTACCCTAAAGTCAATATTCCTGCTGTAAAATTCATGACTAGTGGCAATATCTTTATCCATTGTAAGCCGAGTAGCGGTTCGGGAATTCCTGCTCCTGCTAAAACTGGGATAATGTAAAGTTTTACAACCACCGAAGACCGCTTTCCAAACCCTGACAGACACCTGTAAGAAAATCTAAATTTAAAGTAGCAATAGTATCGCTAGGTTTGTGGTAATGGGGATTCCGCATATTCGCCGTGTCTGTCACCATCATCGCCGGATAACCCCGATCCCAAAAGTGAGCATGATCGCTGAGTCTAGTTTGAGGAAGTATTAAACCTCTATTTGGTACAGGCAGCCACTCACATGGCGTTCCTGATTTACGCATACTGCGGCTTAAGCGAATTAAATCAGGAATTGTCCGTAAATTGCCTAGTATTGCAATAAAGTTGCCAATATTTGGGTAAAAGCGTTCTAGAGGGGCTGGATAGCGTTGTGAACCAGGGTTAGAATCGCAATACCCCAGCATCTCTAACGAAATCATTAAGCGCAGGGGAAGCTTAAGTTGTTGCAGGAGCTTTGCATACTCGGAAGCTCCAGAAGGGCCAACTAAGCCGTATTCTTCCATATCAAAAGCAACCAGTTGCAGGGGATATCTCATCGGGTTAGCGGCAAAGATTCTGGCAAACTCCAGCAACACTGCAACACCTGTGCCATTATCATCAGCCCCAGGTGTTCCAGGTACTGCATCGTAATGGGCACCTATTAAAATTGGTGGCAAATTTCTTGGCGAAGTCGAAACGGGGGGTAAATTCAATATGAGGTTTTTGCAGGTTTTACTTCCGACGTTAAAGGTGTGGATTTCCACACTTGCCCATTGAGCAAATGAGGCGCGGATGTATTCCAGAACAAAAAAATGTCCTCCCGATGCCAAGTAAGGATCGCGATCGCGGACTATTTGAGTTAAGTGCGTTTGCAGTCGCTCTTTTAATTTCAAGTCTTTACAACTGTTGTGCTTGTTAAGATTGTCAGCGCGTTTTCGCTTTGGGCGTTAGTATGACTCGGCTACCTATCGACTTGTTTCACCGACGAAGAGCGTAATTCCTCTCCTCGCTATCGTGCCGTTAGCTGACAAACCACTGTCAATGTTATCCTATACTTGCTACTAGCTCCTTAGCTTAGGAAATCCGCAGCGGATTTTCCCAATGCAAGGATTCAATTTTTTTATGCCGTGACCACCAATCCAACAACTATTTTTTTGTTAGTATCTTTTATTTTCAGTATCACTGATAATTATATCATTCAGGAGCTTTTATTCTGTCGCTTTTTAGCAAAAAAGCTAAAAATATTCGCCTCCGAGCATAATAATTAGTAAGACACATTAGGAGAAGAATAACGCATGGGCAAAGTAGTCGGCATTGACTTGGGTACAACCAACTCAGTAGTTGCTGTCATGGAGGGTGGCAAGCCGGTGGTGATTGCCAATGCAGAAGGAATGCGCACAACCCCCTCCGTAGTCGGTTTTACTAAGGAAGGCGAAAGGGTTGTTGGGCAAATGGCGCGGCGGCAAACCCTTCTCAATCCACAAAATACTTTTTTCGCGATTAAACGCTTTATTGGGCGTAAGTATAACGAACTCAGTCCAGAATCCAAGCGAGTACCCTATACGATTCGCAAAGACGAGGTGGGCAATATCAAAGTTTATTGTCACCGTTTAGATAAAGAATTTGCCTCAGAAGAAATTTCGGCAATGATTCTCAAGAAACTGGCAGACGACGCCAGTAAATACTTGGGTCAAACAGTGACAGGCGCAGTTATTACCGTTCCGGCATATTTTAATGATTCCCAACGGCAAGCAACGCGAGATGCAGGCAGAATTGCAGGTTTAGAGGTGCTGCGGATTCTGAATGAACCAACAGCTGCATCTTTGGCTTACGGTTTAGAACGTACTGACAGCGAAACTATCTTAGTCTTCGACTTGGGAGGTGGCACTTTTGATGTCTCAGTTCTCGATGTTGGCGATGGCGTATTTGAGGTGCGGTCTACTAGTGGAGATACGCAGTTAGGAGGTAACGAATTTGATCTTAAAATTGTCAATTGGTTGGCCCAAAAGTTTTTAGAAGAACATGGGGTAGACTTAAGACGCGAACGTCAATCTTTACAACGCCTCTTGGAAGCAGCAGAGAAAGCCAAAATAGAACTTTCGGCAGTTAGTGTAACAGATATTAATTTACCGTTTATCGCTTCCACAGAAGATGGACCATTACACGTCGAAACTCGCCTAACTCGGGCTGAGTTTGAGGGTTTGTGTGATGACTTGTTAGGAAGGTTGAGGCTGCCAGTTAAACGGGCGTTGAAAGATGCTGAATTGACACCAGCAGACATTGATGAAGTCGTGCTGGTAGGCGGTTCTACCCGAATGCCAATGGTAGAACAACTTGTACGGGCGATGATTGGTAAAGAACCTAATCAAAATGTCAACCCTGATGAAGTGGTGGCGGTAGGTGCAGCAATTCAAGCAGGCATTCTCGCAGGAGAGCTTAAGGATGTCTTGCTGTTAGATGTGACGCCCCTATCTCTAGGATTAGAAACCATCGGTGGCGTGATGAAAAAACTTATTCCTCGCAATACAACAATACCAGTACGCCGCTCTGACACTTTTTCTACCTCAGAAAATAATCAAAACTCCGTAGAAATCCATGTCGTCCAAGGTGAGAGGGAAATGGCCTCTGGTAATAAGTCATTGGGAAGGTTTAAATTATACGGGATTCCACCAGCACCACGAGGTGTCCCGCAAATTCAGGTGTCATATGATATTGATGCCAATGGAATTTTACAGGTGACAGCGCTCGATAGAACGACAGGTCGAGAACAAAGTATTACGGTTCAAGGTGCTTCTACTTTAAACGAAGCAGAAGTCAATCGGATGATTCAAGATGCCCAAAAGTATGCTGAGGTAGATCGGGAACGCAAAGAACGAGTCGAAAAGCGCACTCGTTCTCAAGGTTTAATTCAACAAGCAGAACGGCAACTTAGAGAAGTGGCGTTGGATTGGGGAATGCAGTTTGCCCGCAGTCGCCGCCAGCGAATTGATCGGATCTGCCGGGAATTGAATGAGAGTTTACAGCAAGATGACGATCGCGGTATTGACGAAGGTTATGTAGACTTGCAAGATGCTTTGTATGAGCTAAATCAGGAAATCCGCCAATATAACACCGAAGATGATGACGATGATTTATTGGGGACTATTCGTGACATCTTTACTGGTGATAAAGACCGCGATAAAGACCGCGATAAAGACCGCGCGAGCGATTACTATGGCAGGGACTATAGAGATAGTAGGGATAGTAGGGATAGTAGGGATAGTAGGGATAGTAGGGACTATAGAGACAGTAGGGATAGTAAGAATCGTTCCTCTTCTGACAGTGGTTATTCGCGGAGATCTCGTCCTACTTATCAAGATAACTGGGATGATGAAGATGATTGGCTCTAGCGTTTCTCCGGCGATCCAGTCACAAAGTTAATGGGAGAATACGGATTTTGTAATTGGTAATTAGTAATTGGAAATAGCTAATGGCTAACGGGAGACTGGCTAATTACTAATTACGTCTTTAACTATTAGTAAAATAAAAAATCTAAAGTAAAAAAATAACTATGCCAAATTTACAGAATTTTCGCGATTACTACGAAATTTTGGGAGTCTCGAAAGAAGCTTCCAATGAAGAGATTAAAAAAAGTTATCGGCGATTGGCAAGGCAGTATCACCCGGACTTAAATCCCGGAAATAAAGCAGCAGAAGATAAATTTAAAGATATTGGAGAGGCTTACGAAATTCTTTCAGACACAACCAAACGAACACAGTACGACCAGTTTAGCAGCTTCTGGAAGCAAAGAGGTTTTAATGGGAAATCGCCTTCACGAGATAAAACCTGGAATAATCGCACTAATACTCGCACTAATACTCAGGATATAGACCCCGGTCAATTTGCAGATTTTGAAAGCTTTATTAATCAAGTGATTGGTGTCAGCAGTCGTCAAGAGAATAAAAATGCTACCTCCAACAATAGCGCTCCAAACGATCCGTTTCGTTCTCCAACAAGAAAAGTTGAATATACAGTCAACCCTCGTCCTGCTCGTCGGGATATAGAAGCGCGATTGACTCTACCGCTAGAAAAAGCCTACAAAGGTGGCATGGAGAGGATTCGCTTGGAAGATGGGCGATCTCTCGAAGTAAATATGCCTGCCGGTATGGTTACAGGTCAAACTATCCGTTTGCGAAACCAAGGCATCAATGGTGGCGATCTCTACTTAAAAATTACTGTCATACCTCATTCCTTATTTAAATTAGAAGACTTTAACGTGTTGTGTCAAGTGCCAGTTACTCCCAGTGAAGCAGTTTTAGGAGGACAGATAGAAGCACCAACCTTAGATGGACTCGTAAAAATGACAATTCCTTCAGGAGTAAGATCCGGTCAACGATTTCGCCTCGCTAATAAAGGCTATCCCACTGAAAATGGCAAGCGTGGCGATCAACTGGTAGAAATTCAGATCGTGACGCCGAAAAATATTAGTACGCAGGAACGGGAACTTTACGATAAATTGCGCCAAATGGAAACCTTTAAGCCTCGTGCTGATTTAATTGTTTAATTCACCACGGTTTCCCCACGTATCGGAGATTTTTAGATGAAGAACGCGAAAGCGCAATTAGTAAAAGTGCTAATTTAATTGTGAACTGTCTTTGCGCACTGAGGAGTTGCTAGGTTTAGAATATTAGAAAAAATATCGCGCTCGTGACTCAAAAAGTCGTGAATCAAAACGGGGCAATGTCACAAAGCAGTGAACATACTTATTACTCCTTGCTAGGACTGCATCCCTCAGCATCAGTCATTGAAATTCGGCGTGCTTATCGGGAACTGAGCAAACTGTATCATCCTGATACTACAGACTTGCCTGCTAATGTGGCGATTACCAAATTTCAACAACTCAACGAAGCTTACGCAACTCTCAGCAATCCAGAACGGCGATTTGTTTACGACCAGAAAATAGGATATTCGCGCTTTGGTGTTATTCAACCACCTCCAGACTTAAACCGTCCCGTTTCCCCTTCTCATCACTGGTCTAAATCAGCTTACCTGGATGCCAGCGATCGCCCTCTGTCAGCTGGCGAAATTTTTGCTTTATTTATTCTGGGGTTGACATTTTTGGCATGCTTACTCTTAGCCATCTTTATCGGCTTAACCCGTGGTGAAGCCGCTTTCCAAACCCAACTACACCAACCCACTTCCACAGTACAGCAAATAACTATTCATAATCCGGGAAGTAGTTAGTGGTTTTGAAACTAACACCCAACGACTAACGACTAACAACCCAATAACTAACAACTAATAATTCCTATGCCTCTTCCACCTGGTGAAACCCCTTTATACAGTCATCCACTCCCTAAAATTGAGCAGTGGCTCAGAGATCAAGGCTGTCAGCAAGACGAGCAGCAACTACATTGCTGGCGCATACAGCGACCCAATTGGCAAGCGGAGCTTTCGCTTGATGTTGAGCAGATCATCGTGCGCTATCTTCAAGCTGGGGAGAAGGGTCAAGATATCCAACGTTCGTTCAAATACTCCCTCAGTCGCCAAGACGTTGAAGAGGCTGTTTTTTCAGGACCCTGAAAGAGTCCTGAGTGCCTAATCAGTGTTGAGTGCTGAGTGCTGAGTAAAATATTCTTCTACTTAGATCTGAACACTCAAACTATAGTGAGTTTCACCACGCTTTGTACTCTTTCTACTCAGCAACGCTCTTATCCGGCGACAGGAAACCCGTCTTCTCAGGAGCACAGAGGCTCCCTTGAACAGCACTGGCTTCTCAGCACTCAGGACTGATGAGGCACTTTCCCAAATCGGCGTTCTCGCTGTTGGTAGGCACATAAGGCGTGGTGAAACTGACTACGGTTGAAATCAGGCCAAAGAGTCTCAGTAATATAAATTTCTGCATAAGCCGTTTGCCAGAGAAGGAAATTTGATAGCCGCATTTCCCCGCTGGTACGAATTAACAAATCTGGGTCGCAGATTCCTGCTGTATAAAGATGGCGTTCAAAAGTCGTCTCATCAATTTCATCTGGTTGCAATAGACCTTGCTGTACTTGCTGAGCGATCGCATGGCAGGCGTGTAAAATTTCTTGTCTCCCCCCATAATTTGTGGCAACTGTAAACCGAATACCACGGTTACCCTTCGTTTCTTCCATTGAACGAGAAATTTCTGCTTGCAGGGATTTTGGTAAAGCAGTCAAGTTTCCCACAAACTTAATTTGAATATTTTCCTCGATCATTTCTCGAAGTTCTTGACGTAAAACTCGCCCGAACAGGGTCATTAAGAAATCAACTTCTTCTTGGGGTCTTCCCCAGTTTTCAGTTGAAAAAGCATAAGCCGTTAATGCACCAATTCCCCAATCATCACAACATCGGAGTAAATCTTTTAAAGCATCTACTCCTCGCTGATGACCCAAAAACCGAGGTATTCCTTGACGTTTAGCCCATCGACCATTACCATCACAAATTACCGCAACGTGCTTAGGCAGTAGTTCTCGTTTTAAATCAGCAGGCAGTTCTTGCAGTTCAGTTTTTTGTACTGTCATTTCTTATCTCGCGAAGCAGTCGATGGTAATCCGAGTAAACGTGAAATCAGTACCAGTGCCTTACCACAAATTCGACGACCTAAACTTAATAAACCAGGAGCGACAGCTTCCCGATCTACACTAGGAGAAAATCGAGCCTCCAAAGACTCTTTCAACTTCACGATCGTCAGTGGTCTATTCAAAGTTCCCCTTTCGGCTAGGGAAATTGAACCCGTTTCTTCTGATACAACGACACAAATGCAATTTTCAACCCGTTCGGTAATTCCCATCGCCGCTCGGTGGCGTGTTCCTAACTGGCGTGAGGCTGTGCGTCCCGAAAGCGGTAAGATTATACCTGATGCGACAATCCGCGAGCCACGAATCAACGTTGCCCCATCATGCAACAAAGTTTTTGGCTGAAAAATTGTCTGTATTAATTCCTTTGAAACCTCCGCATTCAGCTTTACTCCTGGCACTGAAAAATCACGCTCGTCAATTGGACCAGTTGTTTCCAGAATCAGTAAAGCTCCAATTCGGTTTTTCGACAATTCTTTAACGGCATCGACAATTTCATCAATCACACTATCAGACTTGGGAACTGCCCGATTTGACATTTGAAACAGCTGCTTGAACTCGCCCCGTCCCAATTGCTCCAAAAATCGGCGAAACTCTGACTGAAGAGCAACCGCCATTGCCACAGCACAGCCAATCACTAACTTTTCCAGTACAAAGTTCAGCAGTTGTAGTTGTAACTTACTACTTAATGCTGATGCGAGCATTAGAATAATAAATCCCCTCACCATCCATAGTGTCCGGCGCTCACTAATAATAACAAGTATCATATACGTCAGCGCCAGTACTAAAACAATGTCCAGAGTCTCAAGCAGCAATGACTGCGACTGCCCTAAGTTTGTCAGCCATTCCTTCCACCAATCTCCCATGACATCTGGATTTAACCTTCTGCCTTTAATAAAGTTATCAGTTAGAAGTTAGGAGTAGAGACGCTACACAAAGCGCGTCAGTACAGGAGTTATGAGTTTTAATTCTTAACTCCTAACTTGAAACTCCTAGCTCTTTACTTTTTAGTCTTTCTGGTAGGCAATCCTGTTTAATTAAGTCTTGATAAGTTTCGCGTCGCAAAATCAAATTTGCTTCACCATTGGCTACCACAACTGCTGCCGGTCGGGGTAAGCGGTTGTAGTTAGAAGCCATACTGTAATTGTACGCACCCGTTGCCATAACTACCAGAATATCCCCTGGTTTTGTTTTTGACATCTGAGCATTCTTTATTAGAATATCTCCTGATTCACAATGTTTGCCAGCTATTGTCAATGTTTCTGTAATTGGAGCAGACATTTGATTGGCAACTACAGGACGATAAACTGACTGATAAGTGATTGGTCGGGGATTGTCAGACATGCCTCCATCGACTGCGACATAAGTCCGAATATCAGGAATCACTTTCGATGAACCAACCGTATAAGCCGTAATGCCTGCCGTGCCAATGAGCGATCGCCCTGGTTCGCACAATAATTTTGGCAAAGGCATGTTTTCGACCGCACAAGCTTCTTGAATGACTTCACAAATTGGTTTTACCCACTCTTCTATGCTTGGTGGGTCATCTGATTCTGTATATTTAATCCCCAATCCACCACCGACATTTAATTCGGTCATGGCGTTACCATAACTTGCAGCTTTACTTAACCACTGCACCATCACCAACGCTAAATCCCGATGTGGTTGGCGTTCAAAAATCTGGGAACCAATATGAGCATGTAACCCCACGCAGTTTATTGCCGATTGCTTGCTGACAAAACTAAACAGTTCATCCAGTTGATTGGGGTCAAAGCCAAATTTACTATCTAGATGTCCCGTGCGAATGTACTCATGAGTGTGACATTCTATACCAGGCGTTAGCCTGAGCATGATACGAATTGGGTCATTGGAGCCTGTCATATTCCCAATAACCGATGACTTCATACTTACTAAGGTATGCAACTCGTACCAGTTATCTACCACAATGGTGATACCGGACTGGATAGCTAAAGTCAGTTCTTCATGGGATTTATTGTTGCCGTGGAGGTAGATTTTATCGGGACTAACACCTGCACTTAAGGCGGTGTAGAGTTCGCCTCCAGAAACGACATCAATTCCTAGACCTTCTAATGCGACGATCGCACAAACTGCTAAACACGAGAGCGCCTTAGAGGCATACAATACCTGAGATTCACCTTGGTAATAGTGCTTAAAACTATCCCGGTACTGCCGACAAGCTGTTCGCAACGTTTCTTCGTCTAAAATATACAAGGGCGTTCCAAACTGCTGAACTAAGGTTGTGACATCACATCCTCCTACTTCCAGGTGGTCGTGACTGTTAATTTTGGCAGTCAGTGGTAAAAGTTGTTGATTAGGTGAGATATTAGTATTTTTACTGCTGACTTGAGGTAAATACTTACTCCCAGAATTTTGAACTCCAGCAGGGTGAGTCGATCCCATGATTATATAAGTTATCCTTGTTGAAACTTCATCTAAAAATCCTTGATACTTGTGGAAACAGTGCGGTTGTAACCCACGGAGGTAGCGCGTTAGCTTGTTTTAACAAGCGAAAAAATATTTTTTACGAAACTACCGATTTCCAGTTTACCTAATATTGGACTTGTTTGTTCGTATATTTGAAGTATTGGGGAGCAGGAAAAACACAATTGAAGAGAATAAAAACTTCGCGCTGACTACTGGCTGTACGCTACTTCCTACTGCGCTTTGTTAGTTAGGATGGAGTGGAAGAAGCTGTTGTACCAATGAGAGTGAGCTTTAAAAAATTAGAACTGAAACCACTCGCACCAGAGCATCTGAGTGCAGTGATGGAACTAGATCGAACCTGCTTTGATGGTTTGTGGACTCTTGAGGCATACCAAAGAGAGATAGATAGTTCCAATAGTGAGTTGCTGGGTTTATTTTCTTCTTTTCCCCTTAAATTACTGGGAATGGGTTGCTTTTGGTCAATTTTAGACGAAGCACACATTACAATTCTCGCGGTTTATCCGGAATACCACCGTCAAGGTTTGGGTCAAGCTTTACTGTATTCTTTACTTAATGCTGCCACAGCGAGAGGTTTGGAGCGAGCAACCCTCGAAGTCCGCGCTTCTAACAAGACAGCTCTATCCTTATATGAAAAATTTGGCTTCAAAACAGCTGGGCGTCGGCGAGGGTACTACAAGGATAACGGTGAGGACGCGTTGATTCTTTGGCTTGGAGATCTTCAACAACCATCATTTCAAGAGACTTTGCATAACTGGCATACCATAACCCGCGATCATCTCAGCAAATCTTCTTGGCGATTTGTCCTCAATCAAGAGTCAGATGCTGTTACATAATAGTGGTCCATAAAAATAAATGCCTGTGCCGTTCATGAGAGTGAACGAGAGTTTGAGCCGCAGTCAGCTTCCCAAGCGTAACGGAAACGCTCTTAAGTTCCTCAATCTGTAGTGCTATTTATTTCTTGGCAATATGCGAGCATAAAATTGCACTTTGACGAAGGGTGGTTGTCTCTAATTATTAGTCATTTGCCATAAAAAACTTTTCTTTCTGGTTATTTGCTTCATAGATGAGCGCTAAATACTCAGGGATTTTTATTAGTATTTTTAATTTAATTAGTCTTTAGATTTACATATTTGTATTAATCTCAAAATTCATTATCTCATGAGTGTTCAAGGTCATCTTGACAAGACAAGAAAAATATGATATAAATCATTCCTTGGAATGGGATAAAGAAATATTAAAAATATAGACAGAAATTTTTGCTTTCAGCCCAAAAAATGCCTGAAAGCACCACCTCATCAGTACAGTAGCGACACAACAGTAAATAAATAGCAAGCAATCACCTGAAAAATGCGGGTGATGACTCTTTTATGTCTATATCTTTATACAGGCATCCGTCATCTGAGCCTGTGCTAAAATCAGCTTACCGGCACGACGCAGGTGATGGGACCAATGTTATATGTTTGAACGCTTCACAGAAAAAGCCATTAAGGTGATCATGCTAGCCCAGGAAGAAGCACGCCGACTGGGCCATAACTTCGTAGGTACCGAACAGATCCTCCTGGGTCTGATTGGAGAAGGTACCGGAGTGGCGGCTAAGGTGCTGAAGTCCATGGGTGTCAATCTCAAAGACGCTCGGATAGAGGTAGAGAAAATCATAGGTCGGGGTTCGGGTTTTGTGGCTGTGGAAATTCCGTTTACGCCACGGGCAAAACGGGTTCTAGAGCTATCCTTGGAAGAAGCACGCCAATTGGGGCATAACTACATTGGCACCGAGCATCTGCTGTTGGGCCTAATCCGAGAAGGGGAAGGTGTAGCAGCCAGGGTGCTAGAAAACTTGGGAGTCGATCTGTCAAAGGTAAGAACCCAAGTGATCCGCATGTTGGGAGAAACAGCCGAAGTCGGCGCTCCAGGTGCTCAATCAGGACGCAATAAAACCCCGACGTTGGATGAATTTGGCTCAAATTTGACCCAAATGGCAGCGGACGGCAAGCTCGATCCAGTGGTGGGACGCGCTAAGGAAATTGAACGAGTGATCCAAATTCTGGGTCGCCGGACAAAAAATAATCCAGTTTTAATCGGGGAACCAGGTGTTGGTAAAACCGCGATCGCCGAAGGTCTGGCAACGCGCATTGCTAACAAAGACGTCCCCGATATTCTGGAAGATAAGCGCGTAGTCACTCTAGATATCGGTTTACTCGTAGCGGGAACCAAGTACCGGGGTGAGTTTGAAGAACGCCTGAAGAAAATAATGGATGAAATCCGGCAGGCGGGCAATGTGGTTCTCGTGATCGACGAGGTGCATACCTTAATTGGGGCAGGTGCGGCAGAAGGAGCGATCGATGCAGCAAATATCCTCAAACCAGCTTTGGCAAGAGGAGAATTACAGTGTATCGGAGCTACAACTCTAGATGAATACCGCAAACACATCGAGCGGGATGCAGCACTAGAACGTCGCTTCCAACCAGTAATGGTAGGTGAACCGTCAGTAGATGAGACAATAGAAATATTGTACGGTCTGCGAGAGCGCTACGAACAGCACCACAAGCTGAAAATTTCCGATGAAGCTTTAGTCGCGGCAGCAAAGTTGTCAGACCGTTACATCAGCGATCGCTATCTCCCAGATAAAGCTATCGATTTGGTTGATGAAGCCGGAAGCCGAGTACGCTTGATTAACTCTCAACTGCCACCAGCAGCAAAAGAGTTAGACAAAGAACTGCGTCAGATTTTAAAAGAAAAAGACGATGCAGTCCGCGCTCAAGACTTTGACAGAGCAGGGGAATTGCGCGATCGGGAAATGGAAATTAAAGCTGAAATCCGCGCCATTGCTCAAAGCAAGACCAATGTCGGTCGCAACGAAGGAGAAGAACCTGTAGTCACAGAAGAAGACATTGCTCACATTGTTGCTTCTTGGACTGGAGTTCCAGTGGCGAAGCTTACCGAATCTGAATCCGAGAAGTTGCTGCACATGGAAGACACCCTCCATCAGCGCTTAATCGGTCAAGAAGATGCTGTAAGAGCTGTGTCGCGGGCAATCCGTCGCGCTCGTGTCGGTTTGAAAAATCCCAATAGACCCATCGCCAGCTTTATCTTCTCCGGTCCTACTGGTGTGGGTAAAACTGAGTTGGCGAAGTCTTTGGCTTCTTACTTCTTCGGTTCTGAAGAAGCAATGATCCGTCTCGATATGTCGGAGTACATGGAACGTCACACCGTCAGCAAGCTGATTGGTTCGCCTCCTGGTTATGTAGGTTACAACGAAGGCGGTCAATTAACTGAAGCGGTGCGGCGGCGACCTTACACGGTGGTGCTGTTCGATGAAATCGAAAAGGCACATCCCGATGTATTTAACATGCTGCTGCAAATTTTGGAAGACGGTCGGTTAACCGATGCGAAAGGTCGCACTGTTGACTTTAAGAACACCTTACTGATTTTGACTTCCAATATTGGTTCCAAAGTGATCGAAAAAGGTGGCGGCGGTATCGGGTTCGAGTTTGCCGATAATGTCAGCGAGTCACAGTACAACCGGATTAAATCACTGGTTAACGAAGAACTGAAGCAGTACTTCCGCCCAGAGTTCCTCAACCGACTTGATGAGATTATCGTCTTCCGTCAATTGAGTAAGGAAGAGGTGACACAAATCGCCGACATCATGCTCAAGGAAGTGTTCGGTCGTCTGACTGAAAAAGGTATCACTATGGAAGTAAGCGATCGCTTTAAAGATCGCTTAATCGAAGAAGGTTACAGTCCCAGCTACGGTGCCAGACCTTTACGTCGGGCAATTATGCGCCTGTTAGAAGATAGCCTTGCAGAAGAAATTCTGTCTGGTCGTGTCAAAGATGGCGATACAGCAATAGTAGATGTCGATGACAGTGGCAATGTCGTCGTCAGAGCCGAACAGCGTCGGGAACTATTAACCCCAGTAGGTGAGTAGATCGAGAGAGTGTTGATGGTTGATGGTTGATGGTTGATTGCTATTAACCATTGTAGGGGCGGGTTTGACAGGATTGTTCGTTTTTACTGACAAGTTACTAGATGAAACCCGCCCCTACTAATAACCACTCCCTTATCTAATATCTCAAATTCAAAATAAAAAAACGGTAGAGTATGCAACGGCTCTACCGTTTTTTTGTTGGCGTTGCATAATTGAAGCATAGCCTCACGCATTCGACAAAGCCAGAGTAGGCAAGACAGTGCGTTGGCTCGCTGTGCGCTGCAGGAGGGTTTCCCGACAGAGGCATCTGGCGTTAGCGCAGCGTTAGCGAGGCACGAGCGTCACCCGAAGGGGTTTCCCGCTACTAGGCGACTGGCGAAAGGCTGTGCGTTGCCGGAGGGTTTATTTCCGTACTAAAACGTATTTAATAATACAAGCTAGTAAATAAATATCAGTTGGAAGTAAAAGCGAGATGATATCACCGACCTTAGAAAAAAGTAAAAATCATGTCTTTACAAGAATTAAAGAAAGAGGTATTTAAATTATCAGTAAGCGATCGCTTAGAATTACTTCAAGCGATTATCTCTTCTGTGGAAAGCGAACTTAAACCCCGCCCAAATCGTAAAGTCGCTATTGAACGGATGCGTGGACTAGCGAAAACAGATGCACCTCCTCCAAACGATGCTGAAGTTGAAGCAATGTTAGAAGAACGACTGGTGGAGAAATACTTATAATGAGGGTATTGCTGGACACTAACATTATTCTAGATTTTCTGTTAGAGCGATCACCTTTTTTCAAAGATGCTGACAATTTGTTCCAAGCTATTGCATCAGATCAAGTTGAAGGTTATGTGACAGCAACAACTGTAACTGATATTTTCTACATCGTTAGAAAGCAGACAAAAAGCTTTGAACTTGCGACAGAAGCTGTTTCGACTACACTATCAGTTTTAGAAGTCTATCCGGTGAATAAAAGTATTTTAGAGGCTGCGCTTGCTTCCAATTTAAAAGATTTTGAAGATGCAGTGCAGCTAACTTGTGCGAGTTTTGGGAGTCTTGAGGCAATAATTACCCGTGATGCGGTCGGTTTTGCAGGTGCTAGTTTAGCGATTTTATCAGTTACAGAGTTGTTAAAGCAATTAGAGTAAACAGAATTCTAAGCAAGAATACAAATAACTTTGCTGCTGGCACAGTGGCAATTTTGCCATTTACGTCTGATGTTTCCTAAAAATCAGACTGCTATGCAAGAATAATTTACCGTAATTTTGCTGAAGGCATTTGCCTAAATTTTTGTATAAATTGCAATTAGTAATATGTCCGGCTTTTGAGCGAAAAGCTCTGATAAGCCACCATTTATTGTATCAATAAGTATTTTATTAACAAAATAATTTATACAGATAGTGGTGTAACTAGCAATGGGCAAGGCAATCGGAATCGATTTAGGGACAACAAACTCCGTTGCAGCTTTTAAATTGGCAAATGTGGAGGTAGTGACAGCTGAAGACAACACGCCGACCGAACGGAAGCTGATGCGATCTATCGTCGCTTACGAACAAGGTCAACTGGCAGTAGGAGAAAAGGCTTACAACCAATTACGGGCTGATCCGGAAAACACGATTGTTTCCATTAAGCGTTTGATGGGACGGGGTTTTGGGGAAAAAGCAGTACAAAAGCAAAAGTCCCAATTAGGGTATAAAATTACTCCACCAACTCAAGGAACAGATAACAGCATTGCCGTATGGCTGGGAAATAAAGAATACCAACCTGAAGATATTTCTGCTGAGATTCTCAAAAAAATCGTCAAAAATGCCCAAGCTTATTATCAGAAAATCAATAACACCGGAGAAAAGATTAACCAAGCGGTCATTACAATCCCTGCCTACTTCAACGACAAACAACGCCACGCTACACGTACAGCCGCACTTAAAGCCGGACTAATGCCGTTAGAACTGCTACCGGAACCTACAGCCGCCGCTATATCCTACGGTTTTTCGCCAACCGATGACGATTTTCAAACAATTTTAGTTTTTGACTTTGGCGGTGGGACGTTTGATGCTTCGGTGATTCAAGCAGCTGGTACTTCATTTATCGAATTGGGAAAAGCTGGGGATTTGTGGCTGGGAGGAGATGACATCGACTCGCGCATGATTGAATTTGTTAAAGACCAAATTGTAAAACAAGAACAATTAGCTGATATTGACGGCTTGATTGCCAAAATGCCTCACTATCAACGGGTACGATTTCAGGCTGACCTAAAATCGTCAGTAGAACGAGCCAAAATTACTTTGAGTAGTACTAGGGTAGCTCGTATTGATACGACAACACCGTTGTTTGATGAGTTAGGAATCGCCATCCCCATTGAGGTAGAAATCACTCGTGACAAGTTTGAAGACATGATTCAGGATTTAGTAGAACGTTCTCTTCTGATTTGTCTTCAAGCAGTAAATGACGCTGCAACTGATTTAGATGCAGTAGATGTTGTGCTGTTAGTGGGTGGGTGTTCTCAAATTCCTTTTGTGCAGCATAAAGTCAGAGAGGCGTTTGGCATTGATAAAGTTGTAGTGCATCCCCGTCCAATGTATGCTGTGGCGGAGGGCGCTGCAATTGTCGCCGCGAAACAGGTAGACAAAGCGCTTACTGTGTCTCGTGATTATTTTATTCAGCTTGTGGAAGGTAAGTATAAAGTCATCAGTCGCGGTGATATTCTGCCTGTAACAACTGCCCACACTTTTAAGACTGCGGCTGATGGACAACGGCTGATTCACTTTCAGTTTTTTAGCCCCGATCAAGTCAGGAAAGAGTTGGATGGAGTGGATGAGGATGAGAGTATTGGGGATATTTGGTTAGGTTTAGACCAATGGTACCCACGTGGAACAGAAGTTTTAGTTAATTTGGAGTTGGATGAGAAAAACAGTGATTTGGGAATAACCGCAATTTTGAAAAACAACCTCTCGCTAAGAGTCAGTTGTACTTTTTCACGGGGGCGATCTGACGAGACAATTTATCGGGAATTAGAAACTGCGATCGCACAACTAAACGACCAGCCTTTGACACCATTGGGAGTTGAAGATGCACTACGCTTAGCAGTTCCAGTTGTACAGTTAGCGAACGAGATTATCGATCCAAACACAGGAGAAGAACGTATCGACTTACTCGTTCGCGCTCATGTCAGTCTGCAAAGGTTTCAGATCTCTATGTCAAAGGAACGCCTGGAAGCTGAGAGTTTCATTCAACAATGCGAGCAGATCTTAAAGCTCTGCAAATCAATGATTCCCCAGTTGCAGCAGAAACAATTACAACGAATCTGTGACGAGCTGCAAGATGCGATTCATACCGATGATATATCCAAAATAAAGTTCAAGACTGAAGAAGCTGAAGAGCAATTAGACTTTTTACCAGAAGAAGTAAAACTGATTCAAGCCTGTCTGATCGCAATTTACCAAGCGAATGCAGTTGCACCTACCCAAGCAAGTGCTATGTCTGACAGACTTTTTCGGATGGTGAGAGCTATAGAAAGCGGCGATGTAGGTGAAGGGAGTCGTCTTTGGAGTGAATTAGAACCCAACATCAGCTGTTGGCTCGGGCAAAAATTACCTAACAATCGTATTGTCACGGGGCTAACACGATGACAACTAAGCTTAACTGTAGTGTCTGTGGATATACGGATATTGAAGGTAATAATTGCCCAAACTGTGATACAGACTTGTCTCTCCTGCGGATGCTGCAACAACTTCCACTAGTTATGTCGTGTCCGGGTGAAGACTTATGCCTAACACAGACAACTGGGGGTGCTGACGAAGACGCGGAGATGCAAAGAGGTTTTTACGATCAGCCGTTAGGACATGTATTGAAGGCAGAAGGAGTCATCAGTGGGTATAACAGCAATATAAAAGACTATCTTTTCCAAGAGGTGGGAGCGGTGTTTAACCGTTTTGCCCAAGGCAGAATTGCTCTATGGCTGGGAGTTATCTTATTTATCTTAACTGTAAGCGTTGGCTTGGGAGTCGTGGGCTGTTTTTTATATTCTAATCTCTCTGGAACTTCTGCTCTTGTTGTACTTAGCAACTCTCCTCAAGACGACTGTTGGAAAGCTTCAACGCTACACTGGCTCCTCAGAACTTAGAACTCAGCACTCAACACTTTTTAAAGGGGGTTTGTTGTGGAAGTTTTTGATGTTTTTGGCAAAGTAGTAGATTGGACTCTTAAGACTAAAGAAGCTTTTGATCTGGCTGCTAGTGTCAAACATGATTTCCAGGAAGCTACGCAACAAGCTCAAATGAGACGCTTCCGGGAGGCGGTTAAAATTGCTGAAAAAATACTTGCTCCTTGGGCTGGAAAGATTTATTTGAGTCAGCAGTGGGTTAAACAGGTGTTCCTCGGCGATTTCTTAGAGCAAGTGAAGGTAACGTTATGCGAGTGGCGTCAGGTTATTAATGAAGCTGATACTTTAGTTCATCATGCTGAATCCTTACTGGAAACTGATACCGCTAACCCTCTGCAAACACAAGTCTTGATAGAAGTGCTGGCTTTATTCCAAAAGAGCAATAGCCTGATGTGCGATCGCTACTTTATCCAGTCAGTGAGCAAATGTGAATTAGAAATCCTGAAACGACAAAAATTTCAGGCTTTGGTGGGTATTGCAGAGGAATATACTCAATCATTACGGTTTCAAGCTGCTGTCAAAAAATATCTTGAGGCACAAGAACTTTACCAAACAGTAACAGTCCAAAGGGCACTGGAATTTTTGGACTCTCAGGTTAAACGCGAAGAAGCTTACGAAGCTATCTTAAAAAAAGTGACTGTTGCCTCTGTTCAAGGCAGATTGGGGAATGCAAGTGCGCTTTTGAAATCTGCTGTAACTGACTTTCCACGATCCGACGGACTGGAATTACTAAAACAACTCCAACGCACGATTAAAGGGAAAAAACAGTTTCTTCTCGGATTAACTGCTGAGAAAGCAGGGAATTTCCAAGAGGCTGCCTCCTTATATAAAGTCGCTCAAGCGATCTTACCAGACCCTACAGAGTGTAAAATCCGGTTGGGTCTTGTAGCATTAAAAACTCAAGATTGGGCAATAGCACTATCTCACTTAGAGAATATTTGTGGAGAACAAGCGGCTTACTTACGGGGATTTACTTACGCGCAACAAGGAAATCTACAACAAGCTTACCTTGAGTGGCAATCTGTGTCTCACCCAGACATTGAATTGAATCGGCTTATCCTCAAGACAATGAGCCAACAGCAACGCCTCAGGTTGCTTCAAAATATCGAACAGTGTGTACAGTCTGGCAATTTTGAAGCTTCCCAAGCAGCAAGTCTACAATTTTTGCAAAAATTCGGTTCTGATAAATTAGTTGAAGATAATCTCAAGGAACATATTCAACCGCGTTTAGACGCAGCTATTTGGCAAAATACGGATTGGGAAATCATTGTAACTCGAGTCGAAGAAATTTGGATTTCTCAACCCGATCTGATTACTTTACATAATTGGGCAGTTGCCACTTATTATCATGCTTTAGAGACGCACTCTGTCGTATCGATACAGAATTTTATTATTGCTTTATCTACAGCTTTGGCAAATTTAGCAGACGATCCGGCTTGGCAAAAGATTCCTTGGTTGGGCACTCAACCTGTTGACTTAGAATCAATTTGTTTGGGATTAAAACGGCGCATCGAAGAAGTAATAGAGCGTTGCAAAGATAGAGATCCTAACGAATATTTGCAGTTACGCGATATCCAACGTTTAGAATACCTATCTTTACACTTGATGAAGACACAGCCAAATCAGGATATCAAAATCAACAATATTCGCTTACCTCCTAGCTGTTATAACAAATACTTTCACCAATGGCAAGAGAATTTGGTAGATGTGATGGAGCAAAATCAAAGTCTTTTGCGATCACTTTATACTCCTTGGGGTTTAGCTGTTGCTGCTTGTTTAGAAGGAGATACACACAGAGCAATTCAACTAAAGCCGATAGTTAAACCTCAGACTTCTATAGAATTTTTTGCCGAGCCACTGGTTGCATATCATGAGGGTTGCTATCAACTTGTACAGCAAAAGTGGCGAGAGGCAATGATACCACTTAAAAAAGCTTCTACAGAAATTAAAGTTTCTGTTGTTTGGCAACAGGAAATAGACAGACTCTGTTCTACACAACGTCAAAAAATATCAAAATTTAAAGAACATTTAGAGTTTGCCCAGTTTTGGTATAACCTCTTAGGAAGTCAATCTGCTAGGAGTTATTTCGCTGAGTATAAAGCTGAACAAATATGGATAAAGTTAGCAAATCAACAGATTTCATCGTTTAATGCTTTGGAAGAACTTCAAAATATCAAACAAATAGATGAGTTTAATCCAGTTGTACTTGATTTTATTGGAAAAGTGAGATTATTTCAAGAAATTGAAATAATGGAACAGCTTTTAAAAAATAATAAGTTTGAAGAAGCTATTTCACTCGCTAAGAAGTCTAATCACCAACGAGTAAAGTTCAAAGTTGCTGAATTTTTTGTGCAAATCTTAAGTGATTCGGTTGGAAGAAAACTAGGAGATTTACAAATGATTCATAAACTGGGACGCTTTGCCTACGAAGTATGTCCAGACGAATCAGCATTTCAAGAAATATATCGTAGTCTGAAGTTGCGCTAGCATCTTTTAAATCGAATGATTGATAATCCATACGAAATTCTAGGTGTATCTCCAGCCGCATCAAAAGCTGAAATCATTAAAGCCGTATCAATGGCAATGAAATGCAAGCAATATTCTGTACATCAGATTGCTAAAGCACAAAAAATATTGATGAATCCGGAGGAACGGATTCTAGCTGATTATCTGTGCCCAATTTTACCGACGATCAAACGTTTTAAATATAGTGATTTTTCGGCTTTGGATGAATCTATGCCAACATTAATCTTATTATCAGAATTTGATGGCTTAGAGCAAGCTATCGCCCAAGCAAAACTTGAAGAACTTCTAGAAATTGAACCTTTACCGATGCCTTTATCAGAATTATTTACTGAAGGCAGGATAGCTTGTGAACAGGGATTTTATTCCCAAGCCATAAAATATCTGGAAGATTATTGTCGAAGTTGTACTGACAACGAGAGCAAAGAGTGCATCCAAGCACAAACTTTGCTGATTAAAGCATATCATATGGTTGGACAATCACAACGGGCGATCGCGTTGTGTCAGCTTTTGACATCTAATGCCAATCCCCAAGTGCAAGCTTGGGCAAAGAAAATTCTACCGTTTTTATCTAAAGAGAATTCCCGTGTCTGACACATCTCAAACCTATATTCTCACTGCCGAGTTGCGCGATTTGCTTTCTCAACAAATCGGCAGCTTCCAAAAAGAAATCGTTTCACTCCAACAGTCTTTGCGCGAACAAGAAACCCAAGCCACCACTACGTTAGAAGATTTATTCTTGGAACTGTTAGAAGTTAGTGATGCACTATCTGCTTTAATAACTTATCTTGAAGACAACCCCAACCCCACTCCAGAATTTCTCCAACGCTTTCCCAGATTTGTCGAAGTCATTCATCGAAAATTACTCACTTTATTAGAAAAGCGCCAAGTCTTCGTTATTCAACTGGAGGGCACTCAGCCAGACTTCAATTTGTGCCGCGTCGTTGATCGTGAAGTCCGAACTGACTTAGTAGATCAAACAATCACTAAAATTGTGCGTCACGGCTTTTATTGGGGTAAAAAGATATTAAGACCTACTGAAGTTATCATATCTAGTACTGGACCACATGTGTAAATGGAGGTGCAGAAAGCTTTCGTACTATATTTTCTTATGTACACGGGTTTGTACATAAGATGTGCCACTTACCAGTAAAACATAGACCTTCACTTCATAAATTTCGTTTACAAGAATTACAGAATTCCCAAAAATCAGATTGAGTTCTACGTAAAGTGCGAGCGATGCCTTGAGCATTTAGATCAAACAACGATGCTTCTACGTAGGAGTTGCTTAATGTTTGACTAGAATAAAAGCATTAATACTGTTACCACATACAATATTGTATTGATAATTGATGTCATAGTTTTAAAAATCAAAGAATAGCAAAAATTTTAACTATAGAGAAATAGAAGCTGGTATTATAGCCTCGACTTTATGGAAAAATCGATTTCGCTCATCATAACGGTCTACAATAGGGAAAGTTACCTTGCTGCTGCAATTAAAAGTGTCTTAGCCCAGACTTGGTTAGACTTTGAACTGTTAATCTGGGATGATGGCTCCACAGATAGCTCTATCGAAATCGCCAACCAGTATGCAAAGTTTGATCAACGCATCCGAGTGATAGCCGCCAAGCATACTGGTATCACTGCCACCCTAAGAGCAGCTGTTGCCGCCACCACTGGAGATTACATCGGCTGGGTAGATAGTGACGACATGCTCGCCCCCACTGCATTGGAAGAGACGATCTCCATCCTCAATAACCACCCCCACGTAGGACTCGTCTACACCGACTACCAACTAATGGACGAACACGGCAATCTTCACCGAATAGGGCAGCGCTGCCAAATCCCCTACTCCAAAGAACGCCTGCTTGTTGACTTCATGACTTTCCATTTCCGCTTGCTCCGTCGCAGTGCCTACGACTCTGTTGGAGGACTCGATCTCTCCTACGACTATGCCGAAGACTATGACTTGTGTCTGAAATTATCTGAAGTCACCGATTTCTACCACATCGCCCAGCCTCTCTACTACTACCGCCGCCACTCTGGTAACGTCACCAACAACCAGTTTGAAACTATTCGCTGGACATACATTGCGATCGCCAATGCATTTAAACGACGGAAATTAGACACCGACTACGAGCTAGATATGCGCCTCGTAGCTAATTTTAGCATCAAACCCAAACAGCGATCCGAGAAGGTCCCGACTGAATCAAAGCATCCGCTCCCTACTGTCTCCATTATCATCCCTACCTACAATCGCAAACAATATCTCGGTCATGCTCTCGATAGTATCCGTTGTCAAACCTACACCGATTACGAAATCATAGTCATTGATGATGGCTCCACTGATGGGACGGAGGAATGGATTCGCACCCAGTATCCCTACGTTAACCTGCTCCACATGCCCAACAATATGGGTGCCGCTGCTGCCAGAAATTTCGGCATCAAAAACGCTCTTGGGCAATTCATCGCCTTTCTTGATAGCGATGATCAATGGCTACCAGACTACCTACAGCATCAAATAACTGCACTCAAACAACAGAACACAGCAGTCCTTGCCTACTGCAACTACATTGCTACCACAAACGACCATGATTTGGGTTCTCGTATTAGCTTATCACCCAGTCATCCTGATGATTTAGTTCTCTCCATGCTTTGGGGTTGCTTTATTCATACCTTATCTCAAGTGGTCGTGCCAAAATCCGTTTTTCAGACTGTTGGTTTGTTAAACGAACAATTCAAAGGCTGCCATGACTGGGAGTTTTACTTGAGACTCTTTGCCCACGGATCTCCGGTACATGTACCCAATTACTTGGTTCGCAAACGCTGGCTGCCTGAGAGCATCGTTACTCAATCAAACTGCACTGCATGGCTGGCAAACGGACTCAAAGTCTTGGAAGAGTTCTATTGCCGCCCCGATAATGCCCGGTACCGCTATTTGCGCCCAACCATCGAAACCCATTTTCGTGCCACTGTAGAAGAGTTCAAAACCTACATTCTCCGTGCCTTAAACCCATCCAATAGTCAGTCCATCACCGTAGCGCCCCTAGTCTCTATCATCATCCCTTGTTATAACGTTGCTGCCAGAATTGCTACCTGCCTGCAAAGCTGCGTCCAACAGACTTATGCCAATATTGAAATCATTATGGATGACTGTCTGGTCTTTTTTCAGCAATTGCCCAAATAGCTCCTGACCTAATTCCCCATGCAGTTGCCGAATCTTTCCTGGTGGGAGAACAGAAAGTGCCTGCTCAATTTGCCCTTGATTTGCACCCAGTTCTCTGGCAAGCTCAGAACTACCACTCGTTGAACTCTCAAATCTGTCAGGGCTAAGCAGTTCCCTGAGCAACTTGCCTTCTTCTGTGGCACTGACTATTGTCGTCGCCGCTCCATGAGATTGTAAGATTGCTCCGACAGCGATCGCCGGTGCGCCAGCAAAACAGCCGATGCCAGTAAAACATAAACCTCCACCCCCTGCTTCTGCACCACTGCCTGCTAAGAACTCTACTATTCCTTGAACAATAGTCGCCCCACCCCCCAGTGTTCGCCCTAATTATAAAGGCTGTTGATTGTGGCAGAGTTCTCTCCCACCGGGCTTCCTCTTTGGGAGTTAACTGCAAAGGCTGCAATAGCGATCTGATTGGTACACCATTGTCATACAGAAACTGGTACATAGTTCCCAAGACAAATTCAGCTAAGGGTTGGCCCGCGTGCCACAATTGCTTGATGAAACCTTCCAGTTGCTGCTGTTTGTCTAATGAAAGGTGAATCTGAGACGGCCAAGCGCTGGTTCATTAATCAGGTATAAAGGCTCGATAGAACACATAATCTCGCTTAACCGCCACCGACATCTTGGCACACTCAATAGTAAGAATGACAAGACTGACAAGTATTCTTTATCATCAAAATAAATTTCTGGCTTGAATTAAGTAATAAGACCAAATTACTACACGAAATACAACCGGAAACCCTACTGCGGACTTATCAAGAAAGGCAGAGGGCAGGAGGCAGCTATGAGTCACGGGAATACTGGCTC
>JAQYWO010000095.1 GCA_029379215.1 Rhizonema sp. PD37 | reverse complement strand
GTCATATATTATCTAAATATCATATATTATCTAAATAACTTAAGTTAATTTGCACTAATGAGTCAACATCCTTGATCGATAGTGAGAATTAACTAGCGATCGCCTAATCGTTGACGCTCTGCTAACCAGAACATAGCTACTAGGACTTACGGATTGATAAGAAATACCAAACATGAGGTTAGAACTTACGCCATTGACATTATCATAATTATGTGGATTGAAATCCAACTTCTATTTTAAGTGTTCTAAAATAAAATCACGAGTTACCTGAAGAGACAAGTTTCTCGCTCATTTCGTACCAGTTTTCAATTTACTCTTTCGCTCGCATTAACTTTAAGTGCAGGACATTCTCAGCCTCCAGTGAGCCAAGTTCGACGTAAAAACGAGGCTCAAAAGTAGATACCGTAAACCTTGTAGCTTGCAAGGGTTAGAAAATTAAGGCAAATTTTTATTTCTACAGTAATCTTAGATTAATCCTGAAATCTTACCGCCCTACGAATAATAATTCCGAAGGACCACTAATACTGTGTATTCCTTGAGCGTTGCAATCGTTAATGTTCAGATTAACGTCGGTAACCGTGCGAGTTACCATGTCACCCTTAAATAAACCGTCAGAGACAGATCCGGTCGCTGTTACAATGGTTTGACCATCTCTTTGGACTGTATTGCTACCGACGTAATGCACCTTGCTAAATTTACCGTTATTAAAGGTGTATTTGATGTCATATTCCAAGCCTCCAAGAGCATTGCACGAAATAGGACCTTGAATTGTAAATGTGCCTTCTGCCGAGGTGATTGTCAAGTCTTTTGTGGATACACATGTAGTATATTGATTGTCTATTTTGGCAGTGGCTTGTCGTGGCGTGTTTGTAATTGCTGGGGAGTATAGAACTTCCTCATTTCCCACTGGGCAACTTAGATCAGTAACGTCAGCGTTCGCTGGCTTTCTAGACATACTAAAATCAATACCGATTATTGCAGTTGCAATGGCACAGGCTATAGCTGATACTCCGCGACTCAAAGAATATTTTGACATTTTGGACGATGATAAAGGCTTATAAGTAATTCTTCGTAAAAGTAATTACTTAATTTGATAGATTTTATAGTTACTTTTTATCAGTATCAACTATATGTAGCTGGTTGGCAATAGTCAAAAATGCTGCGAGTTGCTATTTTTCACTGTACATTCGCTCCTGCTTGAAAGCTAACATAGTAAGGATTGTAAATCTGATACGTCTTGTTATGTGTAAGAAAAGAGGCTAGAATAGCCCAAAAGCCTTGTATTACCATTGACCGTCGATACACTTTGTGTAATTAGGAACTCTATACAGAAAGCCAAAATAAAGTTATTAGTCAAAAAGGATACTTCTGACCAATGACTAGCGACTTTGGACGTGAAATCTCACTCCAAAGCACGGGGTGGGATGAAACTACATGAAGTGCGATAACAAGAAAATTAGAGGAACGCAATTTTCAGATGAAAAAATCCTGTATTACGCATAAACAGCAAGAAAAACGGTTGTGGCGTAAGACCAAGTTTATAGCCACCATTGGTCTTAGTACGGCCTCAATCGTCACACTGTCTATCGCCTTTACAAATAAAATCAGTGTAGCTCAGAGCGCAGACTTTTTGACCAAGCAACTGACAGCACCACCGGGAGCAAATGATCCTAACTGCCGACCAAATGCAGCTCATCCTGAGCCAGTGATACTTGTACATGGAACTGCCGTAACTTCGCTTGACTGGTCTGCACTATCTCCCCTGTTGGCAAGTAAAGGCTACTGCGTATACGCCCTGAATTATGGTAACCATGGGACAGGTCCTATAGAAAATTCGGCTCAAGAACTCAAGGTATTCGTGGATAACGTGTTAGCTCTGACGGGAGCCAGTAAAGTTTCTATCGTTGGTCACAGTCAAGGCGGCATGATGCCCCGCTATTATATAAAGTTTCTCGGTGGCGCAGATAAGGTTGACGACCTGATCGCGCTTTCCCCTTCCAATTACGGCTCTACGTTACCAACTCTGTTCGATTCACTTATATGCCTGAGACCAGATCTTTCTACAGGTCCGGGTTGCTTAGAGCAAAAACAAGGCTCGGACTTCCTCAACAATCTGAACGCGGGTGATGATGCTCCTGGACCTGTCTCCTACACAGTAATCGCTACTAAGACAGACGAGGTGGTAACTCCCTATACAAATTGCTTTTTAAGAACCGGACCTGGGCAGATCAAGAACATTACCTTGCAGGACTACTTTCCGCAAGACCTCACAGAACACACTTTCATAAATAAGGACCCTAACGCTTTCAAGTTTGTCTATGACGCACTTGCCAAGGCAGGTCCAGCAGATCCTCAAAGAGCCATGAGCAGCTTCTAAAAGGCGATGATGTCATACATATGGTGGAATACAGTACCTTCAAAGCAAGATAAGGAGTATCTTTTTTATGGAAGCTTGGCAAAATTTAATGCAGAAACATTTAGACGACGAGCAGTGTAACGTTGGAAAATCAACCAACACAAACTCACAGGAAACCGAACTAACAGAAGAGGAATTGCTCCAGGTGCAAGGTGGTTTAAATTTAGGGAACGTTGTCACTTTTCTTGGCTGAACTTGCGGCATACCTTCACAACTATATACCAGGAGCTATAAGCGCCGTTAGCGGTGCTATTGGTTTGTGATTAAACTGTAGCCTCAATAGTCGTTCTCAGTCAATGAACTGCATCGACTGAATTGCAAAATGATACCAAGGTTTGATCAGGGTTATGCTTTTATTCAATCACGTCTGACACCGTAGAGATTGTGGAGAATTGATACGTCCGAGCAGAAGAAGCCCTGCTCCACAACTCGTTTATAAGAGCGTATGTCTGCTACAGTGACAGAAATGTGAACAAGAGAACAGGTTTTTTACGGCTCAGCGACCGGTGGTTTTCTCTAAGTGTTCAGGGTACCGATCGCCTTGTACCGTGATTTTGGAAGCGGCGTCATCAATGTCAAGTAGATCGTCGGGCGTGAGTTCGACTGAGACTGCCCCGATGTTTTCGTCTAAGCGATGCAGTTTCGTGGTGCCGGGAATCGGAACAATCCAAGGCTTCTGGGCAAGCAGCCAGGCGATCGCAATCTGAGCAGGTGTTGCCTGCTTCTGTTCTGCAATGCTACCGAGCAGATTAATCAGGGCCTGATTCGCCTTGAGAGCTTCCGGCGTGAAGCGAGGTAAGGTGCTGCGGAAGTCGGAACTGTCGAAGGTTGCGTTCTCGTCGATCTTGCCCGTGAGAAAGCCTTTGCCCAAGGGGCTGTACGGGACAAAACCGATTCCGAGTTCTTCAAGTGTCGGTATTACTTCCTTTTCAGGAGTCCTCGTCCACAGCGAGTATTCGCTCTGGAGAGTAGTGACCGGCTGAACCGCGTGTGCACGACGGATCGTTTGCACTCCGGCTTCAGAGAGTCCAAAGTGCTTAACCTTACCTTCCTCAATCAGTTCCTTTACCGCTCCTGCCACGTCTTCAATCGGCACGTTCGGGTCAACACGGTGCTGATAGAGCAGATCGATTGTCTCAACTTTGAGTCGCTTGAGCGACCCCTCCACCGCCTTCTTGATCTGCTCTGGGCTACTATTCATTCCTGGCGCACCTTTCATCCCGCGAGGATCGAAATCAGGACTCAGATTGAATCCAAATTTGGTGGCGATGACCACTTGCTCGCGGAAGGGAGCGAGAGCTTCGCCCACAAGCTCTTCGTTCAAGAACGGACCGTAGACTTCGGCAGTGTCGAAGAATGTAACGCCGCGTTCGACGGCAGCCTGGAGAAGAGCGGTCATTTCCTGCTTGTCTTTAGGCGGACCATAGGAAAAGCTCATTCCCATGCAGCCGAGCCCGATAGTCGAGACTTCCAGATTACTGTTTCCAAGTTTCCGTTTTTGCATTGTGCTTTCTCCTTTTGTTACTATTAGTAGCTTCACTATCATTGACAGAGGGCAAATTGCTGTTCGTTTATGCCGCTCTGCCATGTCGGTTATTCAGATTTAAGTGATGCCATATCGATAGAGAAGCGGTACTTCACATCGGATTTGAGCAGTCGCTCGTAGGCTTCGTTGATCTTTTGGATGGGGATGACTTCGACATCTGCGGTGATGTTGTGCTGGCCGCAAAAGTCCAGCATCTCCTGGGTTTCGGCAATGCCGCCGATCATTGAGCCAGAGAGACTGCGGCGACCCATGATGAGGCTGAATGCCGCGATGTCCAAGGGCTTCTCGGGTGCGCCCACAAGGGTAATGTTGCCGTCGCGGCGGAGCAGGTTGAGATAAGCGTTGATGTCGTGATCGGCGGAGACGGTGTCGAGGATGAAATCGAAGCTGCCAGCGTGCTTCTGCATTTCGTCGGCGTTGCGGGAGACGACGACTTCGTCGGCACCGAGGCGGAGCGCGTCCTCCTTTTTGTTGGGCGAGGTGCTGAAGACGACGACGTGGGCTCCGAACGCATGGGCGAACTTCACGCCCATATGACCCAGTCCGCCAAGACCGACCACGCCTACTTTCTTGCCCTTCGTGACGCCCCAGTGGCGCATGGGCGAATAGGTTGTAATCCCAGCACAAACGAGTGGCGCAACCCCGGCAAGATCGAGGTTAGACGGAACTCGCACAACAAAGCTTTCATCGACGACAATACTATCGGAGTAGCCACCGTAGGTAACGCCTTCAAGGTACTTGTCTGGGGAGTTGTAGGTGAGAGTTAGGTTCGGGCAGAACTGCTCAAAGCCTGCTTTGCAATCGGGGCAGGTACCGTCCGACTCGACCATGCAGCCGATCGCAGCGAGATCACCGGGCTGGTACTTGGTAACTGCCGAGCCTACCTTAGTAACACGACCGACGATCTCATGACCGGGGACAATTGGGTAGACAGTGGGCATGACGTCGCTCCACTCGTTACGCACCGCATGGAGGTCGGAGTGACAGATACCGCAGAAGAGGATTTCGATCTGTACGTCGTGTTCGGTGGGATTACGCCGTGGGATTTTGGTGGAGGACAGGGGTGATGTTGCACTGTCTGCGGAATAAGCTTTCGTGTTGTACATAATGCTTCTATTTGTTTACTATTGGCGCTAAATATTGCTCGTCGCTGACCTGTTCCATCCACTCCACGGGTTTACCGTCGAGCTGTTCTTGAATGGCGATGTGCGTCATGGCCGTGGTTGGGGTGGCACCGTGCCAATGCTTCTCACCCGGCGAGAACCAGATCACGTCCCCCGGTCGAATTTGCTCGATCTGGCTGCCCCACCGCTGTACGAGGCCGCAGCCAGCCGTCACGATCAGCGTCTGTCCCAACGGGTGGGTGTGCCATGCTGTCCGAGCGCCGGGCTCGAACGTGACACTAGCGCCAGACGTGCGTGCAGGATCGTGTGCCTCGAACAGGCGGTCAATGCGTACAGTGCCAGTAAAATACTCAGCCGGTCCTTTGGCGGAAGGCTGTGAGCCACTTCTTTTGATGTCCATTTCTTAATTCCTTCACTTGATGCCCTGCATGGTTGCTATCCCAATGGTCGAGATTGAGCATTTATCGCCTTCCCTATCAGTACGGATAAGACTTTTGCAGAAGCCAGGTTAACCTTAACACCATTTTGTTTATCAGTAGCCAAGTTTCTTGTCCAACCAAAACTGAGTTTTCTCTTAAATAAAAATCCAGAATGCTTCAAGATGCCAAAATCATTATTCATTGCTTTAGCTTCATTCTAAGAATCCTAAAGGGCAAGCAATATAACGATCGTCTAAAATCATTGTACAATTCTGCAAACTTAGAAATGAACGCTGCCAAAACGAGTGAAAAATCCGATATGGATTTAATGAACGACCAGCAGGCAAAGCTCTGTGTAGACAGAGCTCAAGTTAACAGAGACGAACTGACTCTCGCTATTGCACAGGCTATCCCTAACGATGGGACGATTGAGCCATTGACAGGATTGCACCTCAATCGCTCCTCCTCGCCTTCGGAATGCTGTCATGGTGTCTCTGTCCCTGCCTTTTGTGTGATTGCCCAGGGCAGCAAAGAAGTTCTTCTAGGTAATTACCGCTATCAGTACGACCCTATGCATTATCTGCTTGCTACGGTCGAACTGCCAATTGCCAGCCAAATTCTGGAAGCGTCCAAAGAGCAGCCTTACCTAAGCCTTCGCCTCGATCTCGACCCCATCCTTGTCGGTTCAGTCATGGTTGAGGCGGGCTATCCCTCACCACAAAGCCGTGCCAATGTAAAAGCAATAGATGTGAGTCCATTAGATGCGCCTCTGCTTGATGCTGTAGTAAGGCTCGTTAGGCTGATTTCCGCCCCCGCCGAAGCTCGGGTTCTGATGCCACTAGTCACACGGGAAATCATTTACCGACTCCTGATGGGAGAGCAAGGTAGTCGGCTCTGTCATATTGCAGTTCTGAGTGGCTACACCCACTACATCGCTCTTGCCGTCGAGCGACTTCGTAAAGACTTTAACCAACCGATCAAGATTGAAAGCATCGCACGAGAGCTGGGAATGAGTGTCTCAGGCTTCCACCATCACTTTAAGTCTGTGACTGCACTGAGTCCCTTGCAGTTCCAGAAGCAACTGCGGCTCCAGGAGGCTCGCCGTCTTATGCTCGGCGAGAACCTTGACGCTGCTAGCGCTGGCTACCGCGTGGGTTATGACGATGCCTCACACTTCAATCGGGAGTACAAAAGGCTCTTTGGTATACCGCCAATGCGCGATGTGGAAAGGCTGCGAGAAGCTGTCAGAGAGACTGTTAGTTCAATTTGACACTCTCCGCACAGCGAGTAGACGGAGATTCGCGGATACTTTTTTATAATTGATTAGAACCAGAATTTTCAAATGCTTTCACCTTATCGTACAAACTGGCAACGCTTTCAGTCGCAAAGAGTTGTTCTTTCAGTTTGAGGTAATCGGACTCACCTTTACTACAAGCTGCCCAAAATCGCAATACTTTTGATGGTTCTTTGGAGGTGTCATTAAAACTTCCATGGCTTCAGTTAAAATCTGCTGTTCGTTAAAGACTTTGATTATCATCTTCTATCTCCATGCGGAAAATCGGTTGGGTTCATGACTTTAAGTGTTAAACATGAAGCGCGATCTCAGTCCAAGGACTTGAGAAATTACTTTGGGGTAACTAAAGCGATCGCCACAAACGCTGATTAATCGGTTATTTTCTTGTATTTGGTTATTTTGTTGAAATGTTCATGTGGCATTCTGTCCCTAAGAAAGTTTGTGATAAAGCTGTTTGTGACACCTCAGGGTGCGAAATGTGGGTTCCTCAGGAAGCTGCTATAATTATTGCCTATAATTTTGTTGACAAAAAAGTAACAATATGCAACATACAATAGTGAAAATCAGCGGCACATCTCACAATCTTCTTAAAGAATTGGCAGCACTTTCAGGTGACTCGATGCAAGTCATACTAGATAAAGCCATTGAGCAGTATAGAAAACAGGTATTTTTACAAGAAGTAAATCAAGCTTATGCTGCCTTACGCAATCAGCCAGAAGCTTGGCAGGCTGAACTTGAAGAAAGGGAAGCTTGGAATACGACTCTATCTGATGGTTTAGAATGACATTATCAAAGCCATTACGAGGGCAGATATGGTTTGTAGACTTATATCCTACAAAAAGTCACGAACAGGCACAGAAAGCATCCTTGTCTTACTGCCTACTAAAATAGATCATATTAAAACGGTACATTTTAGGAAAGAGATGTGTTGTTCGTAATGACTCAAACACAAGCCGAACTAAAACTATTTACCTTTGATGAATTTATCGAATGGTATCCAGAAAAATCAGAAGTACGCTACGAATTGCATGACGGGGTAATTGTTGAGATGCCTAAGCCTAGAGGGCAGCATTCAAAATTAACAGGTTCTCTAGTGGGAAAGTTGCTCACAACTATTAGTGAGATTAGCAAAACCGATATTTGGTTTATCCCTAGAGAATCCATTGTTAAACCGAAGCGCGATAAGTCTGGGTACGAACCAGACATTATTATTTTGAATCAAGAAACTATCGATACTGAAACGCGCTGGGAAACTGAATCAATCATTCAAAATGCGACTTCGGTTAAACTCATAGCTGAAGTCGTTAGTACGGCAGTCGCTTCAAGCCGGGAAACCCTTTCGCCAGTCGCCTACGGAGGGAAACCCTCCTGCAGCGCTAGCTCACCAACGCGCTGCCTTAGCAATTGGCAGGATGACTACTACGATAAACTGCGTGACTATGAAGATATGGGGATTCCAGAATACTGGATTGTAGACTATGCAGCGTTGGGCGGACGTAAGTTTATCGGCAATCCCAAAGTTCCTACTATTTTCGTGTGCGAATTAATTGACGGGGAATATCAAATGACACCATTTATAGGAATAGATCGGATAATATCACCTACTTTCCCGCAGTTAAACTTGACTGCACAACAGATTTTTGACTCGGCATTATAGTTTTTAGGTGTTGGGTGGGCGTAAGTATATGAATTTATCTAAAGGCTCGTAGTTGCGCTGTCTTTGCCCTAATCGGATTGGAGAACGAGTAAGGGCATTGAAGCTAACTTAAAAAACCCGACATCGCTGGAATGTTTGCTACATCAACTTAAAATTTAAAGGACATTAATTTGTGAAGACGACAAATAATTCGTTAACCGACAACAAACGTTGTCACTCCCTGCGGGAGTACTGCGGTTGGTCGATGCTGGTTTATCATTGTTGGCTTTTACACTTCCACACCCCACCGTATTCTCTCGTATTTCTTTTCAAAAATCAAATAGAATTCCTATTTTGACCGATTCTCGCTCAATCTTAGCGATCACCTTTGTGATGTCCTGTTGTGCAAATAGCTACATAGCAAGCTTTTTGCCTTTTTCTAACCGTCGAACTCACGTTAATTTACAGGTTTTTGAGCCTTAACTGAACCGTATTGTGTTATAATCCATTACCAATCAAAATAAATGGTGCCCAATAGTAAGGGTGAGCGAAGTTCGCACTGATGGGTGTTTTTCGGCTTGGGTTAGTTGATATTGGTTCTGGATTAATAGCGCCTCGCTTGAAATTTTCTAAAGTTATCTGTTTGCCATAAAGTAAAGTTAATTGAGCTAAACGTAGAGACTCGGCTTTTGTGGGTTGGGCAGATTGAGCGAGATTTTGATAGAAATGTTGCATTAATTCGCTAGTGCTGGTATCGCTGACTTGCCATAAAGAAGCCATGACTGCTTTTGCTCCACCGTTGAGGAAATAGTAAGCAACACTGGCAATTTCTACACCGTCTTGAAGAGGCGCAGCTAAAGCCGTTTGGCAAGCTGATAATACCACTAGGTGAATGTTGCTTAAACCTGTCAAGGTTTCTATGTCAGAAATTGCGAGTTTTTTGCCACTCCCTAATAAGAGATAGGATGCATCTTTGCTACCTGGAACGAAAGCACCGTGGGTAGCTAAGTGTAATATTTTATATCCTGTGAGATTATCTCGCAAGCTACGATAATCAAAGGCATTGTTAAGATACTCTTTTCCTGGATATATTCCTTTAGTACTGGTATTATTTTTGACAATTGCATCTAATTCTTTGGGTACGTTTGTTAATGCAGGGAAACCGCCAACGGCATTACTGACTCCCATCGCCAACACAGGATTATTTTGGGTTCCTATGGAAAGTTTATCGCGTACATCTGTCAAATCGGCTGACAAAACGTTATATGTGGTATAATTTTCTATGAGATATTGTTTGCCATCAAACAAAGCACTCATGGGAATATAGCGTGTCACTCTATCAAGGGCAAAAACTAGATTTTTAACTTGATTTTTCTTGAGTTCACTTTCGAGAGGTTTAATTAACCAGTTGTAAAGTTTTTGACTGACTGGTTGTATTTTAGCAATATCTGTAGAACCACAAGCGTGCTTTTCACACTCTTCCATCAAATCACGAAACTCTTTGACTGTTTTTCCTAATTCTGCGCGTTTGACTGGAACTTCAAATTTCTGGGCAGCATTGCCAGAGTACAACAATAACCACAGCTTATCGTCTAAAACTAAAGGGTAAATCATCACCGTACCGGGCTGTTTGACAATTTCCCTGACTGTTGCTAGTTTAGCAGGGTCAAAAGTACCTTTGTCATTGGCGATGCGCGAATGAATTTCTTTGTCTATTTTATCTAATTCTTGATTAAACTCTTTAAGAACTGTAGAGAGTTTATCATTGAGTTGAGTTTTTTGCGGACAATTTTTTTGTTCACACTCCCTAATTTGTATTCCTAAAGCAATTATTGACTGATTAGGAGCAGCAATTTTGGATTCGGAGGAAGTTAGGGGAAGCTTTGGTGTATTACTTGCAGTCTTTCCTCCTATTGAGACTTCTTTAATTTCTTGTATCTTTAAGAGTTCGAGTACCTGTGTTGCTTCTTGTTCTCTTCCTTGAGAAAGCAATAAGCTAGCGTACTGACGGTATATATCAGCTATCTTTACCTTATTAAAATCAACTGTTGAATTAATAAACGAATTTTGTAACTCTGGTGGCAAACCTTGAATTCCATGCCGTACTTCCTCGATTTGATTGATGTACAGTTTGTAGTATGTAACAGCAATGTTCGGCTGATTGAAAGACTGGTAAATATTAGCTAATCCAGCATAAATACCTGCATTTGTACCTGTCACTTGATTATCTGTGGTGATGGATAGAGCTTGTTGATAAGCAGTAATCGCTTGTTCTTTCTGTCCAAACTTTTTGTGCAAATCGCCAATTAGATTCAACGCGTTTTTTTCCCAAAGAGAGTTTTGAGTTTTGCGAGCAAATGTCAAATAAGTTTGAGCTTCTGCGATCGCTTTCGCATCATTACTCAACTCACCATAACCAATACTCAGCATTCTATGTGCGAAAGCTGACAAACGTGGAACTTTTATTTCATGGAAAATTACAAGTGCTTGTTGAGCTAATTCTACAGTTTTTCGTGGTTCGCCTTGACGAAAATAAGTATCCGCTTGAGCTAATAAAGCAATACCTTCACTTTGCCGATTCTTCAGTTGCTGTGCTGTAGTGAGTGCTTGTTGGTAATAACTTCTGCTTTTAGTGTAGTTTCCTAAGTTATTATAGATATCACCCAAATTAAAGGAGGGAGATATCAACAGGGGTGAACTTTTTTCATCTTGAGCAATTTTTAAACTTTGTTGTGTTGCTGCCAAAGCTTTTTGATAATCATGAATTGAAGTGTAATAATAACCGAGATTATTTAGAGCAACTGATTCTAACCGGGGATTTTTTTGTTCTCCTGCTATCTTCAAACCTTGCTCAATAAATCCTTTGGCTTTTGGATAGTCGCCAATAATTCTGTAAGCATTGCCTAAATTAATAAGTAACAGTGCTTCATCATCACGTTGATTAATTTTCTGTGCCAATGTCAGATTTGGTTTTGCCACTGCAATAACTTTGCTATATTCTCCCAATGCATCATACATTTCACTCAGCACAGATGTCGCGGCAACTTCTTTTCTAAATGATTGAATTTGACGTGATATCTCCAAGGCTTTTTGCGCTGCTTCAATTCCTTGCTCGTATTCTCCCCGGACTTTGTAGACTCGGGCAACATATAATAAAGATAGGGATTCCTTCTCAGGTTCTTGCCTTTTTTGTGCGATCGCCAGAGCTTGCTTTGCAGTCTCCAATGCTTTGGGCGTATCTCCAACTGCAATATAACTCTGACTTAAAGAACCTAAAGTCAGGATTTCCAATGCGGGTATTTTAGTTTGTACTAATGCTAGGTTTTGTTGTGCGATCGCCAAAGCTTTTTGATTCTTTCCTTGGTTATTGTAAATATCGCTGAGTAAGTTTAAAGCGTTGTGTTCTAATTCAGGGTTTTGCCGTTGCTGGGCAATTGCTAACATTTTTTCTGCTGATTCCAGAGCTAAAGAATAATTTCTCTGTCTTTCGTAAGCCGTACTCAGATTCTGCAAAGCGTTTGCTTCGAGTACGGGATTTTTGATTTGTTTGGCGATCGCTAACGCTTGCTGACTGAGTTCAATTGCTTTGGGGAAATTCTTGAAAGTATAGTCTTGTAAGAACGCTAAATCTAACAATGCGTCAACTTCGAGTTCTGGTTTTTTTAAGCTTTGCGCTTTTTTCAAAGCTTGTTGAGCAAAGTTAAGTGCCTGATCGTATTCTCCAAGATTATCCTCAGACTTACTTATTCCTCGTAGAGCATTAAACTCAAGTTTTAAAGCATGTTCTCGTAGCGTTAGAGGTAGTTTGTTAATCTCCACTTGTCGTGATGCAGTTAAAGCTTGTTGATATGTCTCTCTTGCTTCTTGATGTTCTCCCTTTACATCATAAGCACTAGCTAAATGGAGTAACTTAAATGTCTCACTCGATTTATCCTTTTGCTCTCGGGCAATTTCAAGCTCTCGCAAATCAATTTCAATAACTTTATTGGAGTATCCTTGGTTAACGTAAACACTGCTGAGAAATGTTAGAGCAAATAACTCAAGATCTAGATCTTTGATTGCTCGTGCAATACTTACTGCCTGTTGCAAAACGTCAACTGCTTTTTGAGGCTCATTTAAGTCTCTATAAGCAGATCCTTGGTTACTTAAAGCATCAGCTTCTGATTTTTTGTCTTTCAAAACTCTTGCAAGGGTTAAAGCTGACTGTGACAATTCAACAACATGAGAATAATCTGCTGTTGCTTGAGAAATCGCTCCTTTTTGCTCATAATTTTTTCCCCGGTTACTATAAACATTTGCTAGCCCTAATAACGACTGGAGTTGTTGAGGGCGAAGATCATGCTTTTGGGCAAAAACTAAGGCTTGCTGTCCAAATTCTAAAGCACTGTCTATCTTATTTTGTGATGAGTAAGTGTCCGATATTGACAGGAGAATCTGATATTCTTGCGAGGGAATGCCAAATTCTTTAATTAAAAGCAAAGCTTGCTGTAATAGTGGCAGCGCCAAGTCATCTTTCTTTTGAAGAGAGTAAATTGCTCCTATTTGTCGCAGAGTTGCACCTTCACCAGCGCGGTTTTTTACCTCGCGGTGTAATGGGAGCGCTTTCTGAGCCGATTCCAGAGCGCGAGGATAGTTCTCTAAATTTACGTAAGCTATTGCTATCCGATTTAGGGTATTGGCTGCTTGGAATTTATCCCCTACTTGTTCTTGAATGACCAAAGCTTGCTGTAAAAGTTCTAAACCTTTGCCATATTGCTTAAAGCCAAAACTGTAAACATTCCCTATCTTACTGAGGGTTTTAGCTTCACCTGTTTTATCTTTCACCTCCCGACGAATCGCTAAAGCTTGCTGTAAAGTCTCTAAAGTTTTGTCATATTGACTTTTCCAGTAGTAGGCGGAACTGATATTATCTAAAGTTTCTCCTTCTCCGGCTCTATCTTTTAACTCCCGACGAATTGCCAAAGCTTGCTGTAAGACTTCTAAGGCTTTGTCACCTTCTCTTAAGACGCCATAAACCTCACCGATGTTGTTGAGGGTTTGGGCTATTCCAGCTTTGTTGTTCTGTTGTCGTCTGATTTCCAATACTCTTTGATAAGTTTGCAGTGCTTGGATGTATTGCCCGTGACGGTACTGCTGTACACCTTGCTCAAAAAGTTGATCGGTTGCTGTTTTGGGCTTTTCTGCCGATATCTGGGCATCAGCGCGAGATAGTACATAATTAGTAGGTAGGGGAAGCAGGCAAAGTACCAGAGTCACAAAGCTAATGCTTTTTATACGCATAAACATTGGTAGGTTCATCGGCAGTATTTTCATCGTTTTGCTTATATATCTCAGTAAGTGGCGTGAGCATTTCTCGTTCCAACAAGGCAGAAGCAATAAGGATTTCGACTAACTTTAGTTTTCGTTACATACTTTAGGTTGTTTGTAATTACTTATATACTTCCAGACATCAGAGAGCTTATGCAATTCTTGATGTCAGAATTATGTAATTTAATAGCGTGAGGGAGTAAATATTCTTTGGGTGGGACGCAAATCAAGATCCCCGACTTCGTAAAAGTTGTCGGGGATCTGTGTCGAAGAATTTTACCGCTACGCCAATTTACAAAGCCGTGTCAAAAACCTGCTGTGCAGTCAAGATAAAAGTTATTAAACCTCAGGGTAAATCTTTACTGCTTCACTTACTCCTCGCCAGGAGAGATTAAAAAGATGAAAACCCCTAACACAGTAGAAGATATAATCGCTAGTCGTGATGTCTTTATGCGTCAGGCGTAGAGTTGGCGATCTTACAATCCATTGCCAATTAAAATAAACGGTGCCCAATAGTAAGGATGAGAGAAGTTAGCGCGAGTTGAGGTTTGTTGACTTGGTTTACCAGGGATGGGTTCGGGATTAATCGCCCCCCGCTTAATATCCTCTAAAGAAACCTGTTTGCCGTAAAGTAAAGATAATTGGGCTAGACGTAAAGCCTGTGCTTTTGTGATGGGTGTCTTTGAGTGAGCGAGATTACCATAAAAATTCTCCATCAATTGCGCTGTACTGGAGTCATCAACTTGCCACAAGGAAGCGATCACGGATTTTGCCTTGTTGTTCAAGAAGTTAGAGGCAAAGGTATTAATTTCTACACCATCTTGTTGATCGGGACTAGCAAGAGCGGTTTGACAAGCTGATAATACAACCAGATGAATATCATTTAATCCTGTCAACTGATAAATTGAATCTGGAGTCAGTTCTTCACCAGTACCCAACAGAATGTAAGATTTATTTGCACTTTTAGGATTAAAAACACCGTGAGTAGCGAGGTGCAAAATTTTGTGTCCTTTGAGATTATCCCTTAAGGTACGAAAGTCAAAGTTATTATTGAGGTACTTATCACCTGGGTAAATTCCCTGTGAAACACTGATACCTTTTCTGACAATGGCATCTAATTCTTTTGGTACATTGCGTAAAGGGAAGAAACCAGAACGAGCCTCTGATAGTCCCATTGCTAATACTCGTGTATTTTGCGTTTCTGTTGGTAATTTTTCCTTAGTATCTGTTAAATCTGCGGATGGCGCAATATAAATTGTGTATTTCTCAATCAAATATTGTTTTCCATCATATAAAGCACTCATCGGGACATAGCGTATAACCCGATCTAGTGCAAAGACGAGATTTTTTATTGAACTACCTCTCAATTCTGCTTCAATCGGTTTAATCAGCCAGTTGTGAAGTTTTTGACTAGCTGCTTGCACTTGAGAAATCTCCGCAGTACCACAATTAACTCCTGGTTTCTCGCAATGTTCCATTAACTGACGAAACTCATAAACTGCGTTTCCTAATTCCTTGCGTCTAACAGTCACCGGAATAGTTTTGACGACACCACCTTGGGCGTACAACTGTATGATGAGTTCCTTTTCTGTCACCAAAGGGTAAATCATCACTGTGTCTGGTTGCGCTTCGACAATTTCTCTAATTTTTCCTAAGTTTTTAGGATCGAAGAAAGTATCATCGGTTTGACGATTTTCCCGGATTTCTTTGTCATGTGTCTTCAATTGTTCAGTATACTGGTGAATCAGCTGACCTTCTTTATCCTTAAGTTCTACACATTGTTGAGTGTTTTTACCTTCACACTCACGAATTTGGCTTCCCAAAGCAACTAGAGGCTGACTGATATCGGGTACTTTTGTCTCTGTTGGTGTTAGGGGGATTTGGGGTTTGTCAATCGTCCCTTTCCCAGTACTATTAAAATCACGGATTTCTTGTCCCCGCAAAAGTTCTTGGACATACAGCGCTTCTTTATCCCGTTTTTGGGAGAGTAACAATTCAGCCAGTTGGCGATAAATATCTGATACCTTCACTTTGTCAAAATTAACCGTTGCATCGAGAAATGATTTTTGTAACTCTGGTGGTAACCCTTCGATACCATGCCGAACTTCTTCAATTTTGTTGATGGAATCTTTGTAGTATTTAATGGCAATATTCGGTTGATTTAACTGATAAATGCGAGCTAAACCCGCTAAAATGTAAGCATCTGCTCCGGGAATTTGATGATCTGTTGTGATTGCTAACGCTTGTTGATAAGTGACTATTGCCTGTTCTTTGCGCCCAAATTTTTGATGTAACCCCGCAATTAAGCTAAGTGCTGATTTTTCCCAAAGAAGATTTTGAGTTTTGCGAGCAAATCTCAAATAAGTTTGAGCTTCTGTGATCGCTTTGGCATCATTACCCAACTCACCATAACCAATGCTCAGCGCTCTATGTGCAAAAGCTGACATACGCGGAACTTTTATTTCATGGAAAATTACAAGTGCTTTTTGAGCTAATTCTACAGTTTTTTGTGGTTCGCCTTGACGAAAATAAGTATCTGCTTGAGCAAGTAAAGCAATACCTTCACTTTGCCGATTTTTCAGTTGCTGTGCTGTGGTGAGTGCTTGTTGGTAATAATTTCTGCTTTTAGTGTAGTCTCCTAAGCCATTATAAATATCACCCAAATTAAAAAAGGAAAATATCAACAATGGAGGATTTTTTACTTCTTGAGCAATCTTTAAACTTTGTTGCGTTACCGCTAAAGCTTTTTGATAATCATTAAGTGAAGTGTAATAAGAGCCGAGAATATTTAGAGCAACTGATTCCAAACGCGGATTTTTTCGTTCTTGTGCTATCTTCAAACCTTGCTCAATAAATCCTTTGGCTTTTGGATAGTCGCCAACAATTGTGTAAGCATCACCCAAATTAACAAGTAACAGTGCTTCACCATCCCGTTGGTTAATTTTCCGGGCTAATTTCAGACTTGGTTCTGCTACTGCAATAACTTTGCTATATTCTCCCAAGGCATTATACATTTCACTCAGCACAGATGTCGCCGCAACTTCTGTTCCAAATGATTGAATTTGACGTGCTATATCTAAAGCTTTTTGCGCTGCTTCAATTCCTTGCTCGTATTCTCCCCGGACTTCGTAGACTCGGGCAACATATAATAAAGATAGGGATTCCTTCTCAGGTTCTTGCCTTTTTTGTGCGATCGCCAGAGCTTGCTTTGCAGTCTCCAATGCTTTGGGCGTATCTCCAACTGCAATATAACTCTGACTTAAAGAACCTAAAGTCAGGATTTCCAATGCGGGTATTTTAGTTTGTACTAATGCTAGGTTTTGTTGTGCGATCGCCAAAGCTTTTTGATTCTTTCCTTGGTTATTGTAAATATCGCTGAGTAAGTTTAAAGCGTTGTGTTCTAATTCAGGGTTTTGCCGTTGCTGGGCAATTGCTAACATTTTTTCTGCTGATTCCAGAGCTAAAGAATAATTTCTCTGTCTTTCGTAAGCCGTACTCAGATTCTGCAAAGCGTTTGCTTCGAGTACGGGATTTTTGATTTGTTTGGCGATCGCTAACGCTTGCTGACTGAGTTCAATTGCTTTGGGGAAATTCTTGAAAGTATAGTCTTGTAAGAACGCTAAATCTAACAATGCGTCAACTTCGAGTTCTGGTTTTTTTAAGCTTTGCGCTTTTTTCAAAGCTTGTTGAGCAAAGTTAAGTGCCTGATCGTATTCTCCAAGATGAGCCTCAGACTTACTTATTCCTCGTAGAGCATTAAACTCATATGCCAAAGCAAATTCTTGTAGCGTAGGAGATAGTTTGTTAATCTCTATTTGTCGTAATGCAGCTAAAGCTTGTTGATATGTTTCCCTTGCCTTTTGATGTTCTCCTTTTACATCATAGGTGCTAGCTAGATTGAGTAAAAAACCTGCCTCTTTGTATTTATCCTTTTGCTCGCGGGCAATTTCAACCTTTCGCAAATCAATTTCAATAACTTTATTAGAATATCCTTGCCGAACGTAAACACTGCTGAGATCTGATAAAGCGAATAATTCAATATCTAGATCTTTTATTGCTTGTCCAATACTTACTGCCTGTTGCAAGACGTCAACTGCTTTTTGAGGCTCATTTAATCGGTTATAAGCAAATCCTAGTTGATTTAAAGCATCAGCCTCTGATTTCTTGTCTTTCAGAACTCTTGCAAGGTTTAAAGCTGACTGTGACAACTCAAAAACATGAGAATAATCTGCTTTTGCTTGAGAGATCGATCCTTTTTGCTCAGAACTGGTTACCCGGTTACTATAAACATTTGCTAACCATAGCAATGACTGGAGTTGTTGAGGACGAAGCTCATTTTTCTGTGCAAAAACTAAAGCCTGCTGTCCAAATTCTAAAGCACTGTCTATCTTATTTTGTGATGAGTAAGTTGTCGATATTGACATGAGATCTGAATATTCTTGCGAGAGAATGCCAGATTCTCTTACTATGGGCAATGCTTGCTGTAATAGTGGCAGCGCCAAGTCATATTTGTTTTGAAGAAAGTAAATTGCTCCTATTTGTTGCAGAGTTGCACCTTCACCAGCACGGTTTTTTACCTCTTGGTGTAACGGGAGCGCCTTCTGCGCCGATTCTAAAGCGCGAGGATAGTTCTCTAAATTTACGTAAGCTGCTGCTATCCGATTTAGGGTATTGGCTGCTTGGAATTTATCTCCTACTTGTTCTTGAATTACCAATGCTTGCTGTAAAAGTTCTAAACCTTTGTCATATTGCTTAAAGCCAAAACTGTAAACATTCCCTATCTTACTGAGGGTTTTAGCAACACCTATTTTATCTTTCACCTCCCGACGAATCGCCAAAGCTTGCTGTAAATTCTTCAAAGCCAAGTCATATTGATTTTTCCAGTAGTATGCGGAACTGATATTATCTAAAGTTTCTCCTTCTCCGGCTCTATCTCTTAACTCTCGACGAATTGCCAAAGCTTGCTGTAAGACTTCCAAGGCTTTGTCACCTTTTCTTAAGACGCCATAAACCTCACCGAGATTGTTGAGGGTTTGGGCTATTCCAGCTTTATTGTTCTGTTGTCGTCTGATTTCTAACACTCTTTGATAAGTTTGCAGTGCTTGGTGGTATTGCCCGTGACGGTACTGCTGTACACCTTGCTCAAAAAGTTTATCGGTTGCTGTTTTGGGGTTTTCTGTTGGTGTCTGTGCATCAGCGCGGGGTAAGTCTATCTCTACCATGTTTAGGGGAAGCAGGGATACGAGAGTAGCGAGGCTAATGCTTCTTAGGCTTTTGAATATCGGTAAGTTCATCGGTAATATTTTTAGGGCTATGCTGATGGATATATTTCTAGATGCTATAGAGGTTATGCAATTCCGGATGCTAGAATTACGTAATAAAACTAGCACAAAATGTAAAATTTTATACTCTATTAAGCTAAGAACTTTGATATAGAGCAGAGAACATTCTAGAGCCGGAAAACCGCTACGTTGAATGACAAATGTAAGTAAGTCGGCATAAATAAATAAAAGTTTGTAGTAAGCGCTGTCTTCGCTGAAGCGCTTACTACGAGCTAATTTTACAATCTTTACTTTTCTTTACATAATTAGATTTTTTATCGCCGACTTACTTATAAACTCAAGCTTTGATTGGTAACTTTATTGAGGTACACAGGGCATGTCAATAAAGTTTTTGTCATGCATAAGACTGTAGAGTGTGTTCAAAATGCGAGTTTAATCAGTAGAAGAGGAACGATCGCAATCCAGGCGGAGTCTATTATCTGTTAGGATGGCGATCACCTAACCGATAGTACGTTCAATCAATATGCTGACTCTTTGTGTCTACGTAACGCTCCATAGTTCGCTACTATTAAAGTAGAGCAGTGCTGTGTAGCAAATTCAAAGGAAAATAATGGTTTAGCCCGATTTAACGGCGATCGCCTCACAGTATCTCTACAACTTCCAAACTGTAGAGGATTTGCGTAAATGGACTTTCTCGCGTTGTAATCATCTGTAAAACCGTTTATCCTTCAGCACCATGCACGTTTATTGCAGTAAACAACACGCAAATAAAGCGACTAACCGCTTTTGTTCCGAGTGTGGTGAGACGTTACCACTACCTGTGGGACAAATGCTCGAGAACAGATACCGGATTGTACGTCTGTTGGGGCATGGCGGTTTTGGACGTACTTACTTAGCCGAAGACATTAAACAATCCAACCAAAAGTGCGTAATCAAGGAATTCGCACCCCAGGTAGAAGAACAGCAGGATTTACAAAAAGCGAAAGAACTGTTTGAACGCGAAGCTAGTGTCCTAAAAAAACTCGATCATCCGCAAATTCCACATTTCCACGCCTCGCTGCAAGTGAAAACACTAGGCAAAGATTTTTTCTTTCTAGTACAGGATTATGTCGAAGGAGAAAACTACTGGGAGTTGTTGGAAAACCGTAACAGTAAAGGACAGACTTTTAGTGAGGAAGAAGTCATAACATTGCTGCAACAGCTTTTGCCTGTATTGTCTTACATCCACTCACTTGATGTCGTACACCGTGATCTCTCTCCTGATAACTTGATTTTGCGGAAATCAGATAATTTGCCAGTGTTGATTGATTTTGGTGGTGTGAAGCAATTACCAGCAAGTAAAGGTTTTTGGTTTACCCAGCTTGCGGGAAATCGGACTTTGTTGGGAAAGAAAGGTTATGCGCCAGAGGAACAACTCCGCCAGGGGCAAGCTTATCCAAGTAGCGATTTATACTCATTAGCTGTGACGGCGTTAGTGTTGCTGACTGGTAAAGAACCGCAAAAACTCTACGAAAGCTATGAGGGGGAATGGCGTTGGGGAGAGGAAATCAAAGTCAGCCCTAAATTGGAAGCCGTGTTAAAAAAGATGCTGGCTTACAAACCTAACGATCGCTACCAAAAAGCTGAACAAGTTCTCCACGATTTACAGTCGTCTCCTGTTGCCAAGCCGGCAAATTCCTATCTTACTAAGCTCAAAACTATGGTGGCTGCACCTGGGCGAAAACATGTCAAGGCTGCAGCTGGAAAACTCCACAACAAAACTCAAGCAATAGTTCAAGCAATACCCTTACCTGTTTGGCTTCGCCCTTTTGCGATTAGTCTTGTCGGCACAAGTGTCGTGATAATGACTTTTGCTGGCACTTGGGCAGTCGTCACAGCTGTAGTTCACACTGTAACTTCTATTACCATACCCAAAATATCACTGCCAATTCCGCAAAAAACAAATTCCCCTAAAGAACCAGCAAACAACCCAGAACCCAGTCGCTTCAGTCAAATATCAAGTCATCGCCAAAAGTTAGAAATTCCCATCAGTTTTTTTAACCAAACAGTTAATGAAATTTTTTATACCAAGCATCCAGAAGCGCGGGGACGCAGTCTGACGGGGAGTACAGAAGATACAGCCTTACGGAAGGAGTGGTTGGAGATTGCCGAAGACTTGCTGAATAAACTAGAACAAGCTGACATGGGTACAGCAGCTCGCCATAAACTAGGAAGCTACACTCCACAAGACTATACTGTTTGGAGGCAAAAAGCGCAAGCCGGAAATTTAGGGAACTACACTATCAATCAACTGAACACAGACACCTACCAGAAATTTGATAGTCTTTTCCCAGGTCAACAACATGGGAAACTAAATATACGTACTTACGCTCAAATTTGGTATGCAATGGCAGCCGAACAAGTCAATAAACGAGAAAAATAAGTTCGTTCGTAGTTGAGGACAGTACGTCTAAGTGTTTCCTTCCGAAAGAATCTGTCCGTGCGCTTTATCGCTCTCTTAGTACGCCATAACACCCAAACAAGCCAATCAACGAGAAAAATAAGTTCGTTCGTGGTTGCGCTGTCTTCGCTCTCTTCGTATGCCATAACACCCAAACAAGTCAGTAAGAAAAATAAGTTCGTAGTTGAGGACAGTTCGGAGGAGGAGCCAGTGCTGCAGGAGGGTTTCCCTCCGTAGGATAAGAGCGTTGGTTTCCCTCCGAAAGAATCTGTCCGTGCGCTTTAGCGAAGACAGCGCAACTAGATACTATGACTTAAGCATCATTCAAAGCAGTGATACCGGGTAACTCTTTACCTTCGAGTAACTCCAAGCTGGCACCGCCACCAGTAGAGATGTGACTCATTTGATCTGCTAAGCCGACTTTTTCTACAGCCGCAACAGAATCGCCACCGCCAATAATTGTGGTAGCACCTTTTTTACCAATTTCGGCTAAGGTGTGGGCGATAGCTTCGGTACCTACAGCAAACTTATCAAACTCAAACACACCCATCGGGCCATTCCAAATCACCGACTTGCAATCAGCAAGAGCTTCTTGGAACATTTTAACTGAATCTGGGCCAATATCTAAACCCATCCAACCTTCAGGGATATTGTCAATGCTGACAGTTTGTGAGTTGGCATCTTTGTCAAATTTGTCTGCCACAACCACATCTGTAGGAAGCAGTAAGGTAACACCGCGTTCTTTTGCTTTTGCTTCCAAAGATTTTGCCAATTCTAGCTTATCTTCTTCCACCAGTGATTTACCGACATTCAAACCACGAGCTTTGTAGAAGGTGAAAATCATTCCACCACCCAGCAGCAGCTTGTCACATTTGTCTAGTAGAGTTTCGATCACACCAATTTTACTAGAAACTTTGGAACCGCCGATAATTGCTGCCAAAGGACGTTGGGGATTTTCAATAGCACTTTGCAGGTATTGTAATTCCTTCTCGATCAAATAACCACCCACAGAAGGACTGAGGTAGTGAGTCACGCCTTCTGTAGAAGCATGGGCACGGTGAGCAGTACCAAAAGCATCATTGACGTATAAATCGGCATTCGCTGCTAGTTTTTTCGCAAACTCTGAGTCGTTTGCCTCCTCCTCTTTGTAAAATCGCACATTTTCTAATAACAGAACTTGTCCGTTTTGTAAAGCTCCCACTTTCGTAGCAACTTCGTCACCGATAGAATCATCACACTTGACGACTTCTTGTCCCAGTAACTCCGAGAGGCGCTTGGCAACTGGAGTTAAGCGTAATTTGTCATCAACACCTTTGGGACGCCCAAAATGACTGACTAAAATCACCTTAGCTCCCTTCTGCATCAAGTCCTGGATAGTTGGTAACGCTGCCCGGATACGAGTGTCATCCGTAATATTACCACCCTCTACAGGCACGTTAAAATCAACCCTGACCAAAGCACGCTTACCTGATAAATCTGCAGCAGATAAATTTGCTAAAGTTTTCTTGGACACAGTACTGCCTCCTGATTGCGTTTTTGTTATGTTTTTTAAGTAGACCCTTCCAGATTTTACCGGAGTCGGGGGTGCGGAGGTGAAACCAATGTTCAAGACAGTTCTATTTCCAATCGATCAAAGCCGAGAAACACGAGAAGCAGCCGATGTGGTTGCCAACGTTGTCCAAAGGTACGGCAGTCGCTTAGTCCTCCTGAGTGTCGTTGAGGAAACCACCTCAGATACGCCCGGTGGAGATGTGATGTCATCTCCACAGACAGTTGCCCAACTGCTAGAAAATGCCAAATCTGTATTTTCTCACCAGGGAATTCAAGCCGAAGCCATTGAAAGGCAAGGCAATCCCGCTTTCACTATCTGCGATGTTGCGGATGAGTTGGAGGCAGATTTAATCGTTATGGGCTGTCGGGGACTAGGCTTAACTGACGAGGGGATCAATGAAAGCGTGACTAATCGCGTAATCAACCTTTCTCCTTGTCCAGTACTGGTTGTACCGTGAAAAGTTAAAAGTGTAAAATCACTTTGTCGGGTGCGTTAATACAGTTTGACGCACCCGACAAATTGTTACTCAGTTGTCTTAAAATCTTCAAGCACTAGCACGCGCATTTCTGTTACGCGTTTAAGAATAGCATCATTAGTTAGAAATACCTCACATCTAGCCGCTAGAGCGACAGCAATTTGAAAAGCATCAGGTAATTGTATGTTGTATCTAGCACGTATTTGAGCAGCTTCCAATATCACATTTTGTTTGTCAATTAGCACAAACTCAATATTATTATTATTTTCGGTAATCAATTCAATGAAGTCTTGCTGTAATTGTGTTTGCCCTAAACTATAGGGACGAACTAAGCATTCCGCCAAAGTAATAGGTGAAGCAACACCCATTAGCAAACTATTTTCTAAAAGCTCAAATACCTCTCTAGCAGCTGCAAAGTATTGTGGGTGCTGTTCAACAAAGTAAATCACGGGCGCAGTATCCAGAAATAGTCGCGTTACGCCCTCTAAACTATCTGTAATCTTCACTCCTCTTTCCTTGATTGCATTTGTTCAATTTCTAGTTCTAGAGGTTCACCGCTACGTATACGTCTAACGTATTCTTGAGCATCCATCCCTCCCAAGAGATTCGGTGCAATTCCAGCAAATTCCATCACACTGCGACTGGGCTTACGTTTGATTTCGCAACGCTGCAGTCTTTGTGTTAGATAGGCAATGAGAGACAACTGCTCATCAGGTGTGAGTGCGTTTGCTTGTTCCATTAAGTCAATTAATTCTTTAGACACTTAGATATTCCTATACTTATTGAAAGTTTACTCTTCCCTCTACCCTAACTCACCAAATAAATCTGCCAACACCACATTAGAAAACAAAAATCCTTGGGGATCGCACAAACGCAACCGCCCTTCGACAACTTCCACCCAACCTTTTTTGTAATAAGGTTGGCAACACTTGTGAATTTCTGCCACCTTTTCTTTCCCAAATTGTTCTGTTAACGTTGCCAAATTCACACCTTCAGCCAAACGCAACCCCAACATCAAGGTTTCTAACAAAACTTCATTTGGTGGAGTCTCAACACAAGCGATCGCACACCCGTCACTTACCCACTGATAATACTCCGCCTTCTTTCGTGGGCGGGTGAATCGTTTCCCCTCTACATAACTCGCCGCACCCATCCCAAAGCCATAGTAAGGGCGATTTTCCCAGTAAACCCGATTGTGCCGACACTGATGTCCTGGTTGAGCATAATTAGAAATTTCGTAATGTTCGTAACCAGCACTCTTAAAAACTTGCTCTGCCATTTGGTACATTTTTACTGTGGTTTCATCAGCAGGCAAAGGTTGATCCCCGGCTTTGTAGTAACGTCCAAAGGCAGTTCCAGGTTCAATTGTCATATCATAGACAGATATATGTGTCGGCGCTATGGCAATAGCTTTCTCTAAAGACTCTTGCCAACTATCTAAAGTATGATGTGGCAATCCGGAAATTAAGTCTATGCTGAATTCGGGAATATCGACCTGACGAATTAAGTCTACGCCTGTGAAAATCTCTGAGACTGAGTGCGATCGCCCAGAAATTTGCAACAAATTTTCTTGAAAGGCTTGTACACCTAAACTCACCCGATTCACGCCTGCACTGCGATAACCTTCCAGATGAGCCAAATCAAAGGTGCCTGGATCCATTTCCATAGATATTTCTGCTGATGGTAATATCCCGAACCTTTTTTTTAGGGTTTCCACTAATCGCTGCAATTGATTTTTTGATAGAAGTGAAGGAGTTCCACCACCAAAAAAAATTGTTTCTAAAGGTTGACCGAGAGATGGTGTAACGTTAATTTCTTGACAGAGAACTTCAACATATTGGGAGATAGTGCCAGAACTTTCACCACGCAAGCGATCCCCGACAACGGAGACTGGGAAATCACAGTAAAAACATCGTCGTCGGCAAAAAGGGATATGTAAGTAAGCAGAACTTGGATTGATAGAAACAGTTACTTGATGACTCATTTAAGAAAAATTAAATTATAATTCTTCATATTACAAACAATAAAATTTAGTATCTTAATTTTCGCAATAATCCAAAAATTATGATAAATCTGTAGCGCATCCTCAAGAAGAAAGAGTGGAGAGTATGAGATCACTCCAAATCCCACATCCAGAATCGGTTGACTCCTATTTAAATTATAAAAAAATGAAAAATTTAAACAAGAAAACTCTTTAGTTATAATAATTGCAGATGTTGTCAGACTAAGCTATATAGTATGACCATAATTATTCATTTATCTATCAATACTTACCGATGAAGCGAAAAATGCTTCTCTCAAGGTAGTACAGTCGTAGGAAACAACACGATCATGCTTGATGCCATTATCATTCTCTCATTCATCCTTGCAGCAGCAGGAGTCGGGTTTTACAGCCCGGAGTTGCTACCAATTGACACACTCAGTCGGGTAAGTAACGTACATGCCTTACGCTTTGTTTTCGCTGCTTTTGGCGCAATCATTGGCGGTGCCGTCGGATTAAGTTTCCAGATAGGATATCGTCGCCTCGAATCTCAAGTGCGAGAGTTGCCTTTGGAAATTATCTTGACTCGTGCTATTGGCTTAGTAATTGGGCTATTGATCGCGAACTTAATGCTAGCGCCTCTGTTCCTACTACCAATCCCAGCAGATTTTGGCTTTATTAAGCCATTAGTGGCAGTGACGGGCAGCATAATTCTGTCATATACAGGCATGAATTTAGCAGATACCCACGGACGCGGGTTAATACGCCTCTTTAATCCCAATACTGTAGAAACATTGGTAGTAGAAGGAACTCTCAAACCTGCTAGTACTAAGGTTATAGACACTAGCTGCATTATCGATGGTCGGGTTGAAACACTGTTAGAAACAGGATTTTTAGAGGGGCAGATAATTGTACCACAGTTTATCCTGCAAGAATTGCAACAAGTTGCAGACGCTAGCAAAGATCAAAAGCGGGTACGAGGAAGGCGAGGATTAGAAATTCTTAACCGCGTCAAAGCAGCTTACAGCGATCGCATCGTGATCAACCCAGCCGATTATGATGATGTGGCCACAGTAGATGCAAAGTTAGTACGGTTTGCCCAAGAAATTAACGCTACACTCCTGACAAATGACTACAACTTGTCTAAAGTTGCCAGTGTACAGAAAGTACCTGTTTTAAACGTTAACGACTTGGTAAATGCAGTTCGTCCCAACTATTTACCAGGGGACAACATAGACTTGAAAATTCTTAAAGAAGGCAAAGAACCCAGTCAGGGAATTGGCTATCTAGATGACGGTACAATGGTTGTCGTTGAAGAAGGCAGCCCTTATGTAGGAGGTGAAGTCCGAGTAGTTGTTACAAGCTCTTTACAGACTACAGCGGGACGAATGATTTTTGCCAAACCCCAAGCTTCAGCATTGGCATAGAAAAATGGTACGTTCCATTAGAGTTAAACATTGTGTTCGGTGCAGTCAACCTGCACCGACTTTGTTTAGAGTGAAATACGAAGAAGATGGAGGATGGGTTTTTGTGTGTCCTCATTGTTGGCCGCAAATTAGTGAAAATAACTCGTTTTATATTTACGGTGGAACATGGAAAGCTGAGAAAAAGAAAAATTAAGCTTTCATACATGTTAAATATTGACAACAATTAATGCATATTTTGTGAGTTTGAAGCAATCTTTAATTACTAAA
>JAQYWO010000094.1 GCA_029379215.1 Rhizonema sp. PD37 | reverse complement strand
AAAATTTCTTACCTTCTGCCTTCAGCATAGCTGCCCTCTGCCTTTCTTCGGTCAATCAGAGTTTTCCTGCTATTTTCTTACTCGCACTTGCTTTCGGTAAAATGGCTGCCATCAGCGTTACAGTCACAGGTGGGTGGCGTGGTGGATTTATTATCCCTTTATTCTTTATTGGTGCTTGTCTAGGTAAAGCAACCGCTACTTTAATTCCTGGACTCAATCCTACTCAAGTCATGATTTAGTACAATGGCAGCTATTAATGCTGCGGGAACCCGTACACCTATCAGTACAACCTTACTGCTGTCGAAGTTGACTAACTTCAGTCCCTTAACTCCAATCCTGTTCGCCAGTTTTATGGGATTTTTTCTAGCTCCCAAAGTTCCTTTAATTACATCTCAACTTAAGTTGCAGCAAGAAGAGACTCTTGAGCGAGCGCAAAATAAAAAATGACAGGGGTGAGCAGCGCGAATGACGGCTTAGTCGGCTCTTTGACGGCGACTGTGTTAGCGTAGCGATCTACTCACTCAGGGAGAAGCTGCGCGAACGACTTATTTCACGAGACAGGAGAACAGAATAAATACATAGAATAAATTTATATTCGTTACAAAATACACAAGCATTTATACAGTGATATTTCTCGTTGTTTCCGTAAAGAAGTTTGCACTCTGTGAAGCGGGGAATAGGAAATCGATAAGTTAGTGAACTATATTTTTCTAGACGATAGCCACCCATTCTCCTCTCTATCCACATCCCCTCCCAGGCAGAAAAAGGCATGATGTGCTAGAATTGTATCAAAATATGGCAATTATTCAATGGGAATTAGGAATAATTTTGCTCTTTTTTCAGTATCTAGGCTAAAATCAGCAATTTTTGGAGCTATTTAGGTTATGGCAACCTATCAGGAGAGGGTTATCCCGACAGATCTGAGGAACGAAATGTCGCGATCATATCTGGAATACGCGATGAGCGTAATTGTGGGTAGGGCGCTGCCAGATGCCAGGGATGGTCTGAAACCTGTGCATCGTCGAATACTCTACGCCATGCATGAGCTAGGGCTGATGCACGATCGCCCGTTTCGGAAATGCGCTCGTGTGGTAGGGGAAGTGCTGGGTAAATATCATCCCCACGGCGATACAGCAGTGTATGATGCCTTGGTGCGGATGGCACAGGATTTTTCCATGAGATCGCCGCTGATCGCCGGGCATGGGAACTTTGGTTCGGTAGATAACGACCCACCTGCGGCAATGCGATACACGGAATGTCGCTTGCAAGCTTTAACGAGTGTCGCCCTACTGCAAGATATCGAATCAGAAACTGTAGATTTTGCGAACAACTTTGACGGTTCGCAGCAAGAGCCAACGGTTCTTCCGTCACGTATCCCGCAGTTACTTCTCAATGGTTCCTCTGGGATTGCTGTCGGGATGGCAACCAACATTCCTCCCCATAACTTGGGTGAATTAATTGATGGATTGGTAGCATTAATTCACAACTCGGAAATCACTGATATCCAGTTGATGCAGTATATCCACGGGCCAGACTTTCCAACTGGGGGTCAAATTCTGGGGACTGCAGCAATTAAAGAAGCTTACACTCTCGGGCGTGGTTCTATAACTATGCGGGGTGTAGCAAGCGTTGAAACTATTGAACAACGGGGACGACCAGATAGGGAAGCCATCATTGTCACTGAATTACCCTATCAAACTAATAAAGCGGCGCTGATTGAAAAAATTGCCGAGTTGGTGAACGACAAGCGCATTGAGGGAATTGCAGATATTCGGGATGAAAGCGATCGCGACGGGATGCGAATTGTCATCGAACTCAAACGGGACGCTTATCCCCGCGTAGTGCTGAACAACCTCTACAAGCAAACGCCCATACAAGCCAACTTTGGGGCAAATATGCTGGCCCTGGTAAATGGTGAACCGCAAGTCCTCACCCTCAAGCAGTTCTTAAACGTCTTTTTGGACTTCCGCTTTGAATCAATTACCCGACGCACCCGCTACGAACTGCGGAAAGCTGAGGAACGCGATCACATATTACAAGGGTTATTGATTGCCCTGTCACATTTAGATGAAATTATTAACTTAATTCGTCACGCACCTGATGCGCCGACAGCTAAAGGTGAATTAATGACCAGTTACGGACTGTCAGAACACCAAGCAGACGCTATTTTGCAAATGCAATTGCGACGTTTGACAGCTTTAGAAGCAGATAAAATTCGCTCCGAACACGAAGAACTACAAGCACTCATTACTGACTTACAAGATATTTTGGCACGCCGGGAGCGAGTGCTAGAAATCATTGAAACCGAAGTTACGCAGATCAAAGAAGCCCATGCGACACCACGCCGCACGGTCATTACACACGGTGAAGGAGATTTAGAAGACCGCGATCTCATTGCCAATGAAAAAGTTGTCATCTTGCTGACAGAACAAGGTTACATCAAACGCATGGCGGTGAATACCTTTGAGGCACAAAGTCGGGCAACGCGAGGCAAAGCAGCTGCCAAGATGAAAGAAGATGATGGGGTTGAGCATTTCTTGACTTGCTGCGACCATGATAGTGTCTTGTTCTTCAGCCAACGCGGAGTTGTCTACTGTCTGAGAGCATATCAGATCCCCATTTGTTCTCGTACCAGTCGTGGGACACCCATTGTGCAAATGCTGCCAATTCCTAAAGAGGAAAAAATCACTTCGATTGTCCCTGTTGATGAGTTTACCGATAATGAATTTCTGGTCATGCTCACTAAAGGTGGCAATATTAAGAAAACTGAAGTATCAGCATTTAGCCACATCCGTGCTAATGGCTTGATTGCTATTTCCCTGGAAGAAGGCGACCAACTCCGGTGGGTACGACGTGCGAAAGTCGAAGACAGCGTGATTATTGGTTCCCGTCAAGGCATGGCAATTCACTTTAGATGCAGCCACGAACAACTGCGTCCTCTAGGAAGAGCCACTCGGGGAGTAAAATCCATGAAACTGCGTAAAGGCGATGAACTGGTGGGTATGGATATTCTCCCGGCAGCCATTCTTGAGACTTTAAATATCGAAGACACCGAGACAGAAGAAATTGAGAATGAAGAGTCTACCGAAGTCGTCAGCAACGGCAGTTCCGGTCCTTGGGCATTAGTGATTACAATGTCTGGATATGGCAAGCGCGTTCCAGTTTCTCAATTTCGCTTGCAGAATCGTGCAGGTCAAGGTTTAACAGCAACTAAATTCAAAAACCGGAAAATTAAAGACCAACTGGCAACCCTGCACGTTGTCAACAATGACGAAGAAATTATGATGGTGACAAGTCGCGGTATAATCATTCGTCAGGCAGTAAATGCGATTTCCATACAATCGCGGTCAGCAACTGGAGTTCGAGTTCAACGCTTGGACGAAGATGATGTTATTACTGGAGTCGCAATCGTTCCCGCCGATAGTGGTGAAGTTGCAGAAGAAGTTGTAGAAGAAGTTGCAGAAGAAGTCACAGAATAAGTTGCAGGGGAAGCAGGGGGAATTTACCCTCCTAATTCCTTACCTAATTTCTCTATCTAGCGGCATCTTGATGGGGCTAACCGTCGCCCCTATCGGTGCTTGGTTTTTCGCTTGGTTTTCCTTAGTACCACTTTGGGTATTCATTGTTACTCCATCCTCCCCACCTCTGCTCCTCTCCCTCGTATGGGGTATAGGTTATTACGGCACCGCCCTCTCGTGGATTACCGGGATTCATCCCATGACTTGGATGGGAGTTCCTTGGTTAGCAAGTCTGTTAATCGCTCTTTTTTGTTGGGTATTTATCACCCTCTGGGGAACTGCATTAGTCGCGACCTGGGCGATCGGCATGCGAACGATTTTAGATTTTAGAATGACGATTTTAGATTGGGTTTGGCGTGCTTTTCAACAAAAGTCTTGGAAATCCACGAAAAATATCATCATCCCAAATCCAAAATCAGTTTTGGAAAGTTTGCCACAGAACGAAATCCAAGCACGCCAGTTAGCACAAAGAGGGGAACCCCATTGCCAGTCGCATATTTCGGGGAAACCTCCTGCAGCGCTGGCTCTGCCTGCGACTGGCTCAAGTTTCTGCAAAATCAAAAATGGGTTGATCCGCGTTCTCATTGGCACAGCTTTATGGTGTGGTTTGGAAGCGATTTGGAGTTGTGGTCCCTTGTGGTGGAGTACTCTTGCTTACACTCAAAGTCCGCATAACCTGGCAATTTTACACCTCGGTCAGTTTTCAGGGGCTAGTACCGTGACAGCAGCGATTGTTGCAGTCAATGGCTTGCTGGCTGAAGCTTGGATAAACCGCAAAGGCATGTTTGCCAAGTCGGACAAAGGGATGGAGAGGAAGATTTCCTCTGTATCTCTACTTAAGAGTAATAAATATTTACCTCTTGCCATAATACTCCTCATCACTCTCCACCTAATTGGGTTTGGTTTGTACGCTCGTCCTCTTGCTCAACCAGTAGGAGCAGCACTAAAAGTTGGGATCGTTCAAGGTAATGTTCCTAACCAAATCAAACTTTATCCAGAAGGTTTTCGTCGTGCTCTTGAAGGCTATACGAGGGGATACTTAAGTTTGGCAAATCAAGGCGTGACGGCTGTTTTAACTCCAGAAGGAGCCTTGCCTTTTTCTCAGAGTAATATTATGCATAGTTCCTTAGTCGATGCAGTTCGGGAATTCGGCGTAGTGGCTTGGGTTGGAGGTTTTTACAAAGAGGGAAACAGTTATACGAATAGCTTATTTACTGTTTTGGGGAATGGTAAGATAATGAACCATTACGGAAAAGCAAAGTTAGTCCCGATTGGGGAGTATATTCCCTTTGAGCAAATTCTCGGTGCGATCGTCAAACGGCTATCACCTTTGGACGAACACCAAGTTCCCGGTTCACCGAATCAAGTATTTGACACACCTTTTGGTCGTGCTATTGTTGGTATCTGCTACGAATCAGCTTTTCCCGAACACTTTCGCTATCAGGCAGCGGCAGGGGGGCAATTTATCCTTAGCCCTTCCAACGATGCCCATTTCAGTGCAGCTATGCCCGCACAGCACCACGCTCAAGATACAATGCGAGCAATTGAAACTGATCGCTGGGCAGTACGGGCAACAAATACCGGCTACTCGGCTTTTGTCGATCCTCATGGCAAAACATTATGGATTTCTCTTCATGATACTTATGTAGTTCATGCAGAAACTATTTATCGCCGACAAACGCAGACTTTATATGTGCGCTGGGGTGATTGGTTGACACCTTTGTTGTTAATATTAAGCGCTTTCTTCTTGGTGCTTGAGTATCTTCAAAGCAGAATGATGACAAACTCAAGTTTCGAGAATAAGATAGAGGATGCTAATCACCCTCAGATATTATGGAGGCTGTAGTATGGAAGATATTCCTCAACGAAAGCTATTGTCAGCGCTATCTCATGGAGCGATATTTTTTAGCTCCACGATAGTATCTATCGGCATACCCATTGCCGTTTTGTTTGTTAGCAAAGATCCAGTTGTGAAAGAAAATGCTAGAGAATCACTGAACTTTCACATCAACCTTTACATCTATGGGATTATCTTTGGATTACTGATTTTTGTTGGCATAGGTATTCTACTGCTGGTTTTATTGTGGATTGTGAGCTTAATCATGCCAATTATTGCGGTTATTAAAATCCTTAGTAACCCTAATTTGTCTTACCGCTATCCATTTATTTTTCGGTTGGTGTAGGATGAAAAAATCGTTACGCATTTAATGCCGCAGTTCTTATCTGCTTTTCATATTAGTTTAAGGAATGCCTTTTATTGTGGATGTATGACTTAATAACCGAAGGACTTCACGACTTTATGTTAACTCGTAGTTTTATTCTCAAAAGCTTATTATGCAGCTTCTCAATCATTTCGCTAACTGTTGCTGCACTCACATACAATAAATCCAGTGCGGTACCTTCTCATGCCGCCACCGAGATCTCGACTTCTGAGACTGTGGGAAAACAAACGGCGGTTCTCTCTGGAGGGTGCTTCTGGGGAATGGAAGCTGTTTTTGAGCATCTCAAAGGTGTATCTAATGTCGTCTCTGGCTTTTCCGGTGGTAATGCAGCAACTGCAAACTACGAGACTGTTAGTTCTGGAACGACAGGGCACGCTGAGTCAGTGAAAATTACCTACGATCCATCGCAGATCTCTTATAGCCAGCTTCTGAAAGTTTACTTCTTGGTGGCGCATAATCCTACAGAGTTAAATGAGCAAGGTCCTGACACGGGCACGCAATATCGTTCAGCTATATTTTTTGCCAATGATCAACAGAAGCAAGTTGCACAAACTTATATCGATCAACTGAATAAAGAGCACGTCTTCCCCAAGCCGATCGTGACTCAATTGGTTCCTTTGAAAGGTTTTTATAAGGCTGAAGAATACCATCAGCACTTTATAGATCGTAATCCGATGTATCCATACGTGGTGGTTAATGATTTGCCAAAGCTTGCTCAACTTCAGGTACAGTTCCCGAAGATTTACAAGAAATAACCAGCTTCCGACTTGTTTAGGCGATCGCGCGATCCCACGAAGAGGTTGCCAAGAGCATCACACTTGGAGTTATGCCTCAGGGTAATTCCCCAAATCTTTCTCGGTAGCGAGTTAGCAGAAATTCAGGTTCGGCTACACGTTGACGTTCTTTTTCCGCTTGTCTTTCTGCCTCCAAGCGTTTGAGAGTTTCTTCTCTGAGCGCCTCAACTAACTCATCATTCACTAATAATTTCTGTCCGTTATCCAAGCGATAAAAGCCAATCAGTTTTCCTTCTACAGCTAAACGGAGTTGCAATGCTTCGCTTTGACTGTCGGTAATTAGTTGATAAGTATCTTCTCGCAATCTATACCCGCGCAATTTTTCTTTAATCCATTCTCCCTTAGGATCAAATAACCAATACTCCTGTACTTCTAATGCTTCATACAGGTTTCGCTTGGTTTTTTTGTCCTCGTCTTGAGTACCTTTTGATGTGATTTCAAAAATGACTTTTGGGACTTGCTTCTCCAACCAAATTTTGTAGTTGTCTCGTCCGCCTGATTCTACGTCGTAGATGACCATGACATCAGGAGCAACGCGCAACTTCGGAAAATCTTCAGTATAATACAGGAATTGGTTTGCAAGAACAGTGGCTCGACGATCAAATAAGTATTGTCTGAGGACTTCTAAGGTAGCTAAAATAGCGTAGACATGATCGTATGTTTCCGCCACAGATTCTCCATCGCTACTGGGATAAAAAATTTCCGATTTGGGTGAGTTAGGGACAATGGCAGTCATTCTATTTTGGATGCGCGGATTTTAGATTGATCTCACTGGTGAAGGAGGAAAAGTAAAACCGAAGTCCGAACTTTGGCATTCGCATGCAAATCTAAAAGCCTCCTTGCAAGTCCTGTAAGGAAAGAGAGCGTGGTAGACTGTTTACGATTGTTTCTGCTCTCGTCCATAAATTGCGGTAGATACACTACTTTACTCTACAATAAAGCATTTCTGACTTGACAAACATCTTCTTTAATGCATTTTGATATAAATAGCTGACTATCGCACACTCCTGGACTGAGCCGCTCTAGCATTTGGAAGTACACAAGGCGTTTCACTAACAGAAGGAACGTCAGCATAAACGGCTAAAGTATTATAGTCGGGAGTATCTCGGCTATATGTAACTTGGAATGTGTATAATTTTCTTCTACCTTGTCCTTCAGTAACAACTGTTAGAAGCGTAGAGTCAGTGTCAGGAAGTCCGGGAATTGGAAGTTTTTTAATTCGTCTCAAGTGAATGACATTTGCTGAGGAGTTTTCACAATCTCCAGAATTGGCAGCTTGTTGACCGAACTGCGTGCAGACGGTACCATCAAAATCCAATGTCACCTGCGATGGATCGTCCAACCAAACTTTTTTAATCGTTTCCCCAGTCGGAATAAAGCTCAAGTTTGTCCCTTGCTGGTACCAAACGGTGAGGTTTGGTATCGCTCCTCCCAAACCCTGCGCTTGACAGGAGAAGATAGAACGTAAAACAGCGCTATTAGCCAAGGCTTTGTCTGCTAGCAATAACATTGCAGCTGAGAAAAGCAAAGAACCTAAAAATAGGAAGTAGGGATTTTGTGGAGTATTTTCCTGAGAGGGAATGTTATTCATTAATCATCACTGAATTCAATATTGTGTCAACTAATTCCGGCAGGATTTCCCTTCTTCTTAAGGAGGGGAGGAATATCAGTAAATTGAGAACGCTATCAGGTAGAAGCTCTGACAACATGATGCACCTCAAAATCGTCCAAAAAAACCTGAAGATTCACTATCTCTATTCATTGAAGAAGCTGTAAGGGCGTATTGCCATACATCCTTACAGCCCTATTGCCACACAAGAAACGCCTCGATCACAAGCTCGTTGCTTGATTGACAAACACTGTAACTTCTTTACCTTTTGAGAGAGTCCAAAGGCTAGTCCTATCTATTGATCGCCGAGCATTGTCTTGTGTCTCACGCCGAGTAATTTCGGGAACGATAGCTCTACCACCGCCATCCAAAATTCCCGCTAGGATGTTTCTTTTAGGTATATTTTGGACAGCAGACGTAGTGGTAGAGCTAGTGCTGCCATCGCTATTTGTAATAGTCGAGGGGAGTGAAATTACTCGTGAATCAGGAGCGTTCACAACTTCCCCTATTTTACTAGCACCGCCCAAAGCGAATACTTTCAAATCACTTCCAAACCGCGATCCCCCACCACTACCTTTATATTCAGTTGCAATTAAAGGTTTGCTTTGAGGACCACGAATTGTTAACACATTTTCTGGTATGTTCTTTTCTACACGTTGACCATTTTCTTGCCAAACTGCTTTCATGACTTCAAACTGTGCCAAGCCTTTGTCAGAAAAACTAGCTTTGGTTAATAACTGTGTTTGTGCAGGCAAAGCAATACTACCATCTGCAGCTTTTAATGGCTGTTTTAACTGCACTATAAATACGTTATTGTCTTTATCGTCATCGCTATTATCGTTACTTTTATTCCTATTAAAATTCCCACCATTCGTATTCCTGTTGTTATTGTTGTACCTACCAGGGATACTTCTAGTGCTTTCCCCAAAGGCAGCAGTTGCCAACACAGCTTTAGCAGTAGTACCGACGACTAATGATTTAGGACTAGTAGTCTGTGTGGCTTGGCTCACTACACTTGGCTGGGTTGGCTGGACGACGGGAGTAGTTTGAGCGGTGATGAAAGTTTTTCGTGGTTCAACACTGACATTTACTTTAGGAGTAGTAGCAGAAGATACCTGACCGTAACTCCCCAACTTCGATAACCTTGCCCATTCTTGGACTGCATCTGGTGTTGGTGTTGGTGTTGCTTGCGTTACTGGTGTAAGGCTGGTTTGCAGTGGTGGTGGGACATATGCGGAACGAATTTGAGGCCTTGTCGTTGTAGGTTGGGGGACTCTCACAGTTCGTGTAACTGTGATCACCCTTGGTGGTACACTCTGGGCGATCGCCGATCTATCTCTGAAAGTCGGTGGCGGTTGTATGCGTTGTACTATGATAGTTGGTCGAGGTCTGGCAGCGTAAGGAGGTTCCGTCCGGAAACTGGATCTAGGTATCGTCCGACTCGGTGTCGGTTTCTCAGTTTTCAGTGCAAGTTGGGCGTCTTTCACCGCCTGTGCTTGTTCGGAAAGAGCAAGTTTAGTTTTCAGTGCCTCTATTTCTTCTTGTTGTAGTTCTTGAGGTGGTTTTAGTTTAACCTGCGCTTGCGTGTCCGGTACCAAACTAGTACGATTGGGAGTGTTGGACTTTCTACTATTACCACCACTCATCAGCTGTGTCAAAAATAAACCAGCAACCACAACCACAGCCAAGGTTCCACCTCCCACCAAGGCTAACTTAGCAAAGGGGTTGGATGATAAAGCTTGTGTAGTAGCGACTTCTCTTGGTTCTAGCGGTTCAGCTTGTGGTTGTCTTAATTCGGCTGAATCCTCGTCAAAAGAAGATGCAGGAGACTGAGATTCTTCTTCCAAACCAACCAATCTGGCCATACGTGCTTCCCAATCGGAAGAATTAACTTCTGGGTGCAAATTTTTTGCTGGAGGAACTTCATATTTAGTCATAATAAGTAAACCTTGATTTCAGGAACAGTTTTTCTCTTTAATGTCGCAAATATTGTAAATTTCTAGCCTTGCTTCACCAACGCGATGCACTGCTAAATTCAAAGGAAGTGCTGGAGAAGGTAGTGGAGTTTCTTGGTCGTTTCTCACCCGGACTAAGATTTGTTTGTTAAAAGGAGTTGAATTTCCTAATGGATCGAAACTTGTCAAGCTTAATTGATTGGCTAACATCTCCACTCTCCATTTGCCATCCTCTATTTTTGTTGGTTGAGAAACTCTTTGTAAAACCAATACAGACTCAGTTCCGGTAGATTGATTGTCTGGAGCTAAATTACTAATTTCTTTCTCAAATTTTTGCCGAAAACCATTAGCGAGTAAATCGGAACTTATTTGCTGAACTATTCTCTGCGGCTGTTTCGGCGACCAAGTCATCATTAAAGTCATGGTTTCACCCACAAAACGCCGAATTGTCTCAGGATTTCGTTCTAAATTCGGTTGAGACTCTACTGTTATGGCGCTTCCATCAACAAGTTGTACCAAACTAGGCATGGCATTTTTTCGATTCAACTGCTGCAATAGAGAGCCGTGAAAAGTTAGTACCAACAAAGCAAATAGATTCAGACCGAATGTTCCCACCGCTAAGAACGGTAGTATATTGGTTTTTTTACTTTCTTGATTAAGTAATTGCATTAATTATAAAAAATAAAAACTACTTGATAAAGCTGCCAGAACTTCCAGGACTACAGGAACGACCACTGCCTCCATTAGATGCGTTATCTTCATCCAGCAAGCACAAATTCCGAATTTCGTAAATTTCCATTTTTGCACTGCGGACGCTATAAACTGCTCTTTGCAAGTCTGTAGCTGTGTTTGTAAGCGGAGACACGTATGTATCTACTGCCCTCACTAGCAAATCTTTATTAAAAGGAACTATAACTTTCTTATTTTCTTCAGAACGTTTTTTTTGAATTAGGTCGGCGACCATACCAATTCGCCACTTTCCTGGACCAATTTTTTCGGGCGGATAAACTCGTTTGATGATTAACTGTGACGACAAAGCTTGACTGGAGTTATTAGAGAAGACTTCTGGCGGTGTAATTTCTGCAATTGTGCTTAAAAAACCCTTACGAAAATCTTCTGATAAGGCAAAACTCGCAATCCAACTGCTTGTAGAAACCTTTCGGCTGAAACCTTGCGGAGTTCTAATAGAGACTCCCGGATCAAAGAGTGGTCTTGTTGCTTGCTCTATACTTTGTGCGGGTAGCGTTCCTGACCAATTAAACATTGATGTCATCGTTTGGCTGACAAATTGACGAATAGCTTCCGGTTCTCGTGCCATATCATCAGTCACAGTAACTGGTTTATCATCAATCAGCTGCACAAATGTAGGAGATTTCTCAAGACTGATTTTGCGAATCGTCAATCCTTGAAATATCAACAAAAATAAAACAAACAGATGCAGCCCAAAAGTAGCCAGCGCAAAAGCTAGTAAAAAGCCCCCCGTTCGTCTTTTCCTTTTCTCTAGTAATACCATTTACCCATTCCCCTTCCCTCTCTCCCCCTAAGGCTTTAATCGATTAAACTAGCGCTGTCAAAACTTCTCTACCTCTGATGCACACCCTTTATGCCGTATTTCCCATTAGTCCTTATTATAACTATAAGTATTTAACAGGGCACGATATTATACTACACCGTCTTGTACATCATCTGCATGTGGGGAGAGAAGAGGCAAGGTAGAGGTAGATATGTAACATGTCGAGTCTTGACTATATTATAGGAAGAAAGAAGTGATTATTCTGTAGATCCTAAGAGCGCATCACTCCCTACGGCCTCCTCTTTTACACCCTCTCCCTTACCCAAGAAGCAGTGTTACTAATAGAATTGAACACTGCAAATCCTCCCCCTGCAGCCAAAGCCAGGGATAAAATTGGTGCAAGAACTCCCAGAAAAATAATGAACCACATCAAGTCAGGATCGGCATTGGCATCTTGTGCTGGTCCATTTATAATTACTCCTGCCGTTAATATGGCAATAATGTTGAAGGAAATTTTGGCAATTCCCAGCGATACAAAACCCGTAAGCCATGCAAAAATTGGTTTACCAGCTACAGGCAACAAAGAACCACCTACAGCTAGAGGTCCTAAAGTTGCTATCAGTAGCATAGTAGATTCGAGTAAATTCTGAAAAGCAAACTGTAAGGAAATTAAAAAGGTTTTAATGCTTGTCTGTACTGTCGAACCAATAAAAGAGTTAAAAGCAAGTTCAGACAAGTTTCCTCTATTATTATCAGTAATTGAACTCACCTTACTTTCTAATCGAGTGATCCAAATTTGATTACCATACAAAGTTCTATATTGCTGCCAAAGATCGCTAATTTTTTGCTGCGCTTGAATAAAGCACTGAGTTTGTAGATCGCCAGTCAGGGCTTGACAAGGACGCAGGAAAGAACCAGCAACTTCTTCTGCAACGCTAAGATTGAGGGCTTGTTGATATGTTTGATTGATATCACCTGCTTGCACTACTTGTTGGTTCGCATTATTCAGAACATTCCGCACTCCCAGAGTTAAGTTAGACAGAACAGTTCCATTTCCAGGATTTGCTAATAGGATTACAACAATAAATGGCCAAATCAACCCTGAGATTGGACGGGAATATTCATTGTCTAAAACATCTCTCAGCCATTGAACCATAAAAAATAATAAGGTGCCAACGGCAAAAAAGACACCCAAATTTGTCAGCGCGCCGTACAAATTATTGTTAGTATTTTTTTGTAATAAATCAACCCATTGATTATTCCACCCATCGGCAATACTTTTTGACGTTATTGCCCCATCATTGAAAATGTCACTAACACCAATTTGTGCAAAATGCAAGTTATCAAGCCACATCTTTACTCCTCACTGCTGATTTCCAACTGCTGTGTCTTGATTTTTCCCGACTAACAGATCTGCTTGAGAAGCAGTTCTCAAAAGTCGCGCAGCTTCTGTAGATGCATCAACTCTTCTAGCACGATTTTCCTCTTCTATCTGCTGGGAAATATTTGCCAAATTCAAGTTAGAATATTGCAGTGATTGATTAATATGCTCTGTACTAGCAAGGGTTTCGGCTATCATCCTTGCTTGTTCGCTCTGAATGATGATGCTGCGAAACTGCAAACATTGTGGAGATTGACCCGTGCCGATAGTTGGTGTTGATGAACCTAGCGAACTGGCCCCAGATGATGCTGCTGCAGCCACAGTATTCTCGATATTTGTCACTAATTGTGTTAAAATATCCTCGCAATTTGCTTCGGCATCATTTGCAGATTGCTCGAATTTCTTAATATGATCTAGCCCCTCTTGAGCATCTTGTAACTTTAGTCTTCCCCGAAGTTGTCCATTGGCTCCCAAAACACCTTCGGCTGCACCAAGGCTGATTTGGCGAGTAATTTCATTTCTGGATATTGTTCCTTGGATCGCCGGATTATTCTCAAAAGTACTTGAGATAGATTTGGCGATCGCATCTTCACCCACATTTTTTCCGGCAACGACTGGATCGGGTATGCTGAGATCGCCTAAAGAACTGTCGAGTTCAGCGACAGACTCGTAGTCTAGAGGCGCTAAGGTGTTGGGAACACTACTACTTAGATAGTCTTTTAGATCTTGTGCGTAAGATTGAAAATCTGTCCAAACTTCCCCTATTGCCATCGCTGGTAATATTCCCAGGAATACGAGAAAAATAGTCAAAATAGTTGTTTTTCGCATACATTAAGCTATTTTAAAATCTGTAAACAATCGTAAAAGCAGGGAGTGGGAAATTGAATTAAAAATTAGACATTTTGCATTTTTAATTATTAATTATCAATTCTTTCTCTCCCTATTCAAGTTCCCCGTATTGTCGCGACTAATCGGCGTGCAAAGACAGAAATAGCCTCATACTTATCGTTGTACTCCCGCATAGTTTGTGTCCGTGCAGCTTGTTCGTTCGGGTTGTTAGCAACAACTGCCAGTTGTTCATAGCCAGGATAATAGCGACAGAAAGTGTAAACACCATTGTCATCTAGCAGCCATTGACTATAAACACCTTCTTTGCGGGGGAAAAAGCTTTCTGATGCATTACGAGCAATAATTTCCCGAGGATATTTTAAGATATTCTCGAAACTATCCACCGCTACAGGCTGAATACGACCAATCAATCGCGTTGACAGGTTTTGCAAAACTTTAGATGCAGCTTTAGATTTGGCAATAGTGTCTGGGTCTTGTGCTGATAGAATAACTCTGATCCCAGCCTTAGCACCGTTAGCACAGATTCTTCCAACCAAACTAGCAATTTGCTCGAATTCAAATAGAATTGGTGCCTCATCGATAAAGAATATCGATGATGGACTGCTTAATGCGCGTCGCAAAGCGGCTGAATAAGCACTCAAAGATAGGATGGCGGCATCTTCACTATCAGATAAGTTTCTCAGAGCAAAAACTAAAAGTGGAGCATCGGTGGGGAAACTAGATGGTGCAGAAATAGCTTGTCCGACACGACTGGAAAGCCAAAATCGCAAGCGCAGGTGAATTTGACTCAGTGCATCCTCAACTCTGCCACCTACAGTATCTAGCTGTAAGTGATCTGGAGAGCAGAATAAAAGAAAATCATTTAGGGTAGGTGTTTTCTGCCAAGCCTCAGTGCCAAATCCCCCTTCAATCGCCTGACGATATCGTTCTTTGATTCCATCATCAGTAAAGAAGGCTCCTAAAGCCAAGTTGATGATCGAACGTACCGTTTGTGTCAGCAACTGACTTTCACCAGACGATCCCAAAATCATTGTCATCAAGGCAGATTCCAAGAAGGAAACATAATCCAACATCCGATCGCGTTGTTCTTCTACACTCAGCGATCGCAAGTCTGGCTGTTCAAACAAATTATTCGATTGTTTGGAGATATCGAAATATGCCCCATTCCTGCCCATAAATTCTGTATAGTCAGTGAAGGTAGATGTCCCATCCGGTTTGGGGTAATCCAACGCTACCACTGGAATGCCATATGCCAAAGCCTGAGTTAATATCCCCGACACCAATACCGATTTCCCTGCACGAGTTGTCGCAAACAGAGCTAAATTTTTATGCTGATTAAACAAATCTAGATGAATGGGTGTCCCCCCTTCTTCGGCGATTAACTCAAAGCCTTGGCTATCACCTGCTCTAGTGATTGTTAAAGGTATTAATCCGGGAACTTCATTAGTTAAGTAAAGCTGACGACGGTTAAAAGGTTTGACTAACAATCCCTCCCAAACTATCGGTAGTGTTTGCAGCCAAATTTTCCAAGTATACTCTGTTTCCCTCACGACTTGTGCCGGACGTTGAAAACAGCTTTCAATATACTTTGTTGCCTCATCTAACTTCTCAAGAGTCGAGCGATGCACGACTATGGCGACTGATGTATAAATCGGTATTGCACCCTCATACAATTGCTCTTGTGCTGCTACCGATTTTTTCAGCTTTATTTGAGCGTTGACATCGATAGTTTTACTTTTTTCTTGTGCCATCGTTGCTGTCAAATTTGACTGCTTCAGCACTCGTTGCAAAGTCGTTTTCACCATAGCGGGATTAGCCGCCGTCAACTCGCAAAAAATCTCTGTATCAACAACAACTTCTCTCCCCAATAATTCCCATAAATAGCGCAGTTGAGCAGATTTACTTACCCAACCTCCTGGTTTTTCTAAAAATGTCATCACGCCAGCATAGCGATTGTTCACATGAATCCAACGGCGATCGGCGCATGGAATACCTGAATCCATCAGAAATGTTGTGCTGTGGAGATTGTCAATAAGTAATTTAGTACTTGCTAAATCTGAATAGACTTTTTCGTGCAGTCCATTTTCATCAAGAATAATTAATTGAGGAATGTCTATCGGCGGCGTGTCATTAAAACGCCGCCAGAGATCCTGCCAGAGATCCACCGCAGTCAAAGGCTTGATATTCAATCCCATTTGGTTAGATAAAAGCTGTTCCCAACGGCGAAAACCTTCTTTATAAGCATTGTTGACAACAGTTTCGATGCGCTCGTTTTTCACATCGGCAAAATCTCCTTTGAATTTCAGCCACCATAATTCACCTTTTGCCAACAGTCTCTCTATCCAATCGGTAGTATCTGTTGAATTTGGTTCAATGGTGTACGTTACATACGCCCGGAGAAACTTAGGTTTGCGGATACCAGCACGAGTGAGTTCTTTAATTCTTGCCCGTTCTGACATCAGCAAATACTGTATATCTGGTGATGGTGCCCGTTTTCCCAGGGCTACAAGTTCTCCTTGTCGTTTAGTATCCGAACTAAACGATCCCATATGGAAGGTAATTTTTTCACCTGTAGGTATATCTTTTAAACCGACTTCAATATTGTTGCAAACTGTATCAATTTGATCTTCTGTCAGAGTTGTGTGAATGCCCCGGCACTCAAAGCCAAAAACAAAACAAAACCTATCTTTTTGGCTGCCTTTTGTCAAAATATAAGCGCCAACATTTCTCCCATCCAGAGATATGCTGAGCATTGATGACAGATTTAAAGCATCTTCAAATGGTGTTAATCTTGCGTTTTCGCCGCTTCCGGTCCCCACGCTTTGTTTTCCGATTTTTTGCTTCATGGTTAACTTGTAGAAGGCTTAGATAACGAGCCGTACCTCGTGTCCAAGTGGGGACAGCAACAAATTTGCTTAAAAAGCGCCAACTCCTGCCACCAGTTAATATCCACCAAGTTGCCATTCCCCACCCAGTAATGAGTATGGTCCACAACCATTTTTGGAAATCATCACTGAAAAAACCCCCAAAAATACCGTTGACGATAAAATAGGAAGTTAATGCAATAATAGTCCAAGGAAAGATTTGGTCAGCAGGAATAGGTCCTAGTGAAGGTTGCGCTCCCAGGATTTGATTAACAGGTCGAAATTCTTGCTCTCTCTCTTTGGGCATAGTTCATGACTCAGTTCTCCCTCATTTTAGTCTAAATAAATTTTTAGTTAATTGTTTAACTTTTATTACCGTTGCCAATAATAAAACCTGTCAGTACATCAGCAACGGTGACGGCTATAACAACCAATAAAGGAGTCCTAGCAATACTTTGCCAATCCTCGTCTTTGCGGACTGCATTGATCACACCAATCAGCGCAACGGCGATATAGAGTAAGTAGATCGCTCGCAAAACGTTGAAGATGAGACTCACTGCTGTCTGAGTGCCTTCGCCTGTTGATGTCCCTCGGGTTAAATCTGTTTTAAAAAAATCTTCGGCTTTCTTAAAAAACTGTGCTTCGGCTGGAGCGGCAAAGTAGTCCAACCAAAATAAACTCAGCATGACAACCGCTGCACCTATTTGTAATAGAATTAGCTGTTGCTTAGGTAAATTCACTTGTACACCTACTTGCTGTACCACAACGGCAATTAGACTGCCTGTCAGTAGACAAAATAGTAGCATAGGGCTTTTCAAGCTGATCACACTCAAAAACACCGTGCAAGCAATTAAAAAGGGTACAGAATCAAGTAGCATTTTACCCCAGTGTTGCAATGTCAATCTAAATTTATTAGACATTCGCTTTGTCCTCAAAACTAAAGCTTTGAAAAAGAATCCCTGAGGAGAACTTTGCTCAAACGGAGAATTTTGCCCTAACATTTGCTCATTTCCCTATGGTTAACTACAGTAATTGTGAAACTACAACCTCACATTTTTACACTACTTGCAAATATAGATCGAAATTTGAAGTCAAATCAGTAACTTATAATTTAAGCTAATATAACATGACTAAAGTCAGGGGTAAGTGTGTAAGCATGTAAGCATCTAACTATGAGCACCGAAGATCAGTCAACTATAAACTAACTTGTGTAAACACTCAACAGACTTTAGTTTAACCTTTATATGTCATAAATGATGGTAGGACACGTACTGAGATTTATAAGAGTTCCATTTTTATGATACAAGCATCACCACACCTTAGCACTCTCGTTAGAGCTAACGAGGCTTTAGGTAAAAAAATAGTTAAACAACAGTTAAAGATATAGTAAGCATTCGGCACGAAGAGAGAATTACGCAAATCTTCGCACGTAAAGCCCTGTTTTGAGAACCTATACCTGCTATTTGGTAATGACTAATGGCTAAATGAGCAAGAAAATACCAAAAAATAACTCAACCTTATCAAAAAAATATACATAGTAAAACTAAATAAATTCTGATAAATTAGATATATATAATTTTTTTAAAATATTTTTTAAACGAGCCGCAAAGACGTCAAAAATGTTCATGTAAACAATCGCCGAGAGAATTTCACAACTGATGAGCGGATTGCTATATTGTATCTTGAAAAGAATAGCAAATAAGAAACAATCAAGACTTTTCTGTAATTAGGTCAATTCAAGGTGCATTTTCAACTATTTGTATAAGTGCAGAATCAATTCATGTGCAAGCTTTTTGAAATGAAAAAAAAGTGTGATCGCGCTTAGCAGATGATGAAGGATTGAAATCACAAATAACAAACAACCCCGTTGTGAAATGCACTCAGCTGATGAATGCAAACTCTTTTAGCTTATGGTTAGCATTCCTGTTTCAGCCTTTGCCTTGAGACAGATTTTGTCTATTGACACAATAGTTTTGATGTCATACACATCACTATTTCGAGTGACTTTCAACGGTTACTCCTGCTTGTAATTCCAGTGCTTTGATCAAGGCAGAGGCGTTTTCTTCTCCCCATCCTTGATTGACAGCTGTTTTGATGGTTTCGCGTACAAGAGCGGCAACTGGCGTTGGAGAATTCAAATCTTGGGCAAATTGAGCGATCAAATTGGCATCTTTCAGCAAGTGTTTTAATGCGAAACTTGGTGTAAAGTCTCGCTACTACTACTATTTCTGGTTGTATGCCTTAGACACAGAACTCGATCTCAAACCAGGCTTGACTCGCGAGCAACTTATCGAAGCGATCGCCGATCATGTGATTGAGCAGGCGCGGCTTGTGGGAGTTTATGAGCGTTGATAATCGTGTGTCTTTGGGAAGATATTGTCAACTATCTATACTCAGTACTTAGATACTACAGTAAAGGTTTAAAACAGTCAGCTTTCACGTGTAAAAGAGACTTGTGTTTGTGCGTATAAGGACTGTTGACCACAAATCAAAAATCCCCCATCACTGGCCTTAGTAATAGGGGAAATTCGATAGTGAGAGAAGCGATGAGGATATTTACTGGATAATGAATCCTTGGGGTCTGATTACATCTTCCAAATCTGCTTTCTGAAAGTTGGCCCCCTCTATATTCGTGTCAGTCAGATTTGCCTTCTCTAAATCTGCATCGTATAGGTTTGCTCCCTGCAAGTTTGCTCCTATAATATTTGCCTTGCCCAAATCGGCTCCTTGTAGGTTTGCGGCTTGTAAGTTTGTTCCCTGTAAGTTTGCTCTCTCTAAGTCAGCATTTTGCAAGTTCGCATTTTCTAAAGAAGCTCCTTGTAAATTTGCATCTTTCAAGTGTGCTCCCATCAAGTTACACCCTACACATTCTCTAGTGTTTAGTAAACGTCTAACGTTTGCTGCTACAGATGTTATTGGCGTAGTTGTAGTACTTATAGATGGGGTAGTGGTTATGGATGGTATTTCTGTTTGAGCGTTGGCTACAGGTTGGTCAAACAGAGAAAATGTAGCTACAAGTACCACAAATGCTGTCGTTACAAGCCAGGTTGTTAATTTTCTTAAATTGTGCTTTTCCATTTAACTTAAGTGGCTTTGATTGAAACCACCAGTAAAGTGCTTTAATGTTCACTTTAGATAAATTAGTGGAACAAATCAAACATTATTTTTATTCTAAGTCATAAATTAAAGTGATTAGGACAAGTATCGTTGTATCGTTCAGCATATCGATGACTTCTACTAGTGGTGCGTTTCATTAATTCTAAAGGGTGATAAATCGCTCACTACAAATCCATCACAATTCATGGGATAGAGCACTAGTGATGCCCCAAGACAGGATGGGGTGTGTAGGGTTCTTCAAGTAACTTGCATTCTTCCTCGGAAAGCACCAAATCTACAGCCTCAACCGCTTCAGCGAGATGTTCTATCTTGCTAGCACCAATGATAGGGGCTGTCACACCAGGTTGTTGTAACAACCAAGCCAGTGCAATTTGTGTTGGTTTAACACCGCGTTTTTGAGCTAAGTCGATAACGCGATCAACAATTTTAAAATCTGACTCTTGATAGTAAAGATTATGGGCAAAATCATCAGTTTTTGCCCGCACAGTCTCTCCGTAGCCTTGCTTTTGTCTATTTCCGGCAAGAAAACCCCGCGCTAAAGGACTCCAGGGAATAATTCCAATACCCTCAGCGCGAGATAAAGGCAGCATTTCTCGTTCCTCTTCTCTGTAGACTAGGTTGTAGTGGTTTTGCATGGAAACAAAGCGAGTCCACCCGTGTTTGTCTGCCGTATATAGGGCTTTTGCAAATTGCCATGCGTACATACTCGAAGCCCCAATGTAACGTACCTTCCCAGACTTGACGACATCGTGTAGTGCTTCCAAGGTTTCCTCAATCGGTGTTTCGTCATCCCAGCGATGAATTTGGTACAAATCTATGTAGTCTGTGTGTAGCCGTTTTAACGAAGCATCAACGCTATCAAAAATATGCTTGCGAGACAATCCCTGGTCGTTAGGGCCATCACCTACTTTATTGAAAACTTTAGTAGCAATAATGACTTGATCTCTTTTTGCCAAGTCTTTGATAGCCTTTCCTAGTATTTCTTCACTGACACCCAACGAGTAAACATCCGCTGTGTCAAAAAAATTAATGCCAGATTCTAAAGCCAGTTTGATGAAGGGACGACTCTCTTCTTCTTCCAGTACCCATTCTCGCCATTGGCGCGATCCATAAGTCATGGTACCAAGGGATAGACGTGATACTTTTAATCCGGTTTTGCCTAGATTGACGTATTTCATAAAGCTATTACTTTTGTGTGCAAGAGATTGTGAAGTTCAGTATCTAAACAGTGCAAACACATCTAATTAATCTTGACAAAAACCATGATTAATGGATAAACACGGATTTATACGCCATGCTGTTTAAACCATGTCTTCAGACGTTGCCAACCATCAAGGGCATCTTTCTCACGGTAGGAGGGGCGATAATCGGCAAAAAAGGCGTGCGGTGCATCGGGGTAAACGATAATTTCTGATTTACTACTGCTCGATTTCAGGCGAACACGCATTTGCTGCACTGAATCCTGGGGAATTCCGGTATCTTGACCTCCGTAGAGTCCAAGAATGGGGACTTTTAGTGTAGAGGCAATATCAATCGGATTTTTGGGCATGAGTTCGGTGGTATTACCCACTAAGCGACCATACCAAGCTACACCTGCTTTAACTTTAGGATTGTGTTCGGCATATAACCAAGTAATACGACCCCCCCAGCAGAAGCCTGTAATCCCTAATTTATTAGCATTACCCTTAGCTGATTTCACACCCCAATCGACTGTGGCATCGAGATCGGACAGCACTTGAGCATCTGGTACTTTGTCTACGATTGGGCGAATTTGTTCGATGCTGGTTAACTTTGAGACATCGCCCTGACGCACGAATAATTCCGGAGCGATCGCCAGATACCCCAATTTAGCAAAGCGACGGCAGATATCCTGAATGTGTTCGTGGACACCAAATATTTCATGGATAACCACAATCATGGGAAAATTCCCACTTCTTTCTGGCATCGCTCTATAAGCGGGAATTTCGCCATCTTGAACGGGAATTTTCACCGCACCTGCAACCAATCCTTTGGTATCAGTAGTGATGACTTTGGCTGATACGGGTTGCACTGCCAAAGCGAAACCTGTCGCAAGGGTAGCTGTTGCGATAAATTGGCGGCGCGTTACTTCTTTCATTTCCCTATCCTAGAGGAGACAGAATTTTCCTAAATCAAGTTTAGTATAACGTATGACAGTATCGAATAAAATGGCATATACTGGCTCGATGACATCTGCAACCGATAAGAAAAGAATAACATGTATGCATCAGATGCAAAGACTGGTAAGATTTTGGGTAACTTTAGCAGTGGGGAATCAGTGATTGTAGGTGTCGCAGTAGTTGATAGCACAATATACTGAGATTCTGGCTACACCCACGTCCCTGGCGAGTTTCAATCTAATAATAAATTTTACGCATTCACCGTCTCGAAGCATCTGTAAGACTACGTCCGGTAAATTAACCTTTATTGTGATAGACTGCGCTGAGCCAAAGAAAAGATTGTTTAACATAAAACCTTTTTTCTCCGGATCTTAATCTGATTGTTAGTAAAATACGTTGTTGTCTTTTTCTAACTGCCAATCTATACCGACCTTATATAGTTTCGGCTATTAAGGGTTGAGAGTCAACTATTAACAGTCAACAGTTTCACTCAATATTTACGAATGCTTTATCTAGCATTATCCCATAGTGCGTATATACTGATATTTGCGCTATTATATCCACTCAGTAAAAAGTAGATACAAACATGAGAATACTTATCGTAGAAGACGATGATCGCATTGCTCAACCCTTGGCCGAAGATTTAAAACACGAGCAGCATCATGTTGTCGATGTCGCTGCTGATGGCATTGAGGGTTGGGAATATGCCTGTTCTACTGAATATGAGCTAATTTTATTAGATTTAATGCTTCCTAAATTAGATGGAATAACATTGTGTAAGCGTTTGCGTTCTGCTCAATGTAATGCTTTAATTTTAATGCTGTCAGCGTTAGATTCAACCTCAGATAAGGTTGTTGGACTCGATGCTGGTGCTGATGATTATTTGGTAAAGCCATTTGAGTTAGAAGAATTGTCTGCACGAATTCGAGCTTTATCTCGGCGAAGTTCAGAGATAAAGGAAGTCATATTAAGCAACGGAGATTTACAAATAAACCCGAGTAACTGTACAGTGACTTATGCAGACAGAGAAGTTTCACTAACACCTAAAGAATATATGATTTTAGAATGTTTTTTGAAACATAAAAATCATGTTCTTAATCGTTCAAAAATTTTAGAAAAGCTATGGAGTTCAGATAATTTTTCTGGTGAAGAGACAATCAAAACTCATATCACAAATATCCGTAGAAAACTAAAATCAGTAGGAGCAAGTGAGGATATTATCACTACTGTTTATGGTGTTGGGTATCGTTTAAATACTAAGTGAGTAAATAGATAATATTTTTATTTTCTGAGCTATAGATATTTTCGCTACCAAAAGTTGACAGTCACATGTCAACTATTAATAGACAACGCAATGTTTCAAAAGATTCGCTATCAGTTACTGTTATCTTATTTGCTAGTATTTGCAACCATACTAGGAGTATTTACAGTTGTAGTGAGAATTGCTTTTTATCGTAGTTTGACAAATCAACTGACAAAAACTCTGACTATCATAGGTCAAAATGCTATTATTAATGCCCACTATGATAAAAATTTTAAAGATGTAAAAATTCAAATTGATAGAAAGTTTCCGGAAAAAGATTTTCTGGCGGCAGATCAAGCTTTGCAGTGGTTCAATCCCCAAGGAGTTTTAGTCGCTCAGCAAGGAAAGGGAAATGCCTTTTTATCAGTGCCGTTTTCTGCAAGCGAATCTGTGCAAAGCCAAGAAGAAAAAGTTCAAGGAGTGACTTTACCAATTATTGTTGACAATGAGAGAAAAGTCATTGGGTATGTGAGAGTTAGTCAATCTCTAGAGGATATTGACCAAAGCTTGAATAAGTTAGACTGGGGTTTGGGCGGAGGAATTTGTATTGCTTTACTTCTAAGTGGTGTGAGTGGAATTTTGCTAACGCGTCAGGCAATGAAACCAATTGAAGAAGGATTTCAACGCTTTAAACAGTTTACTACTGATGCTTCCCACGAACTCCGCAGTCCTTTAATGGCAATTAAAATTAATGCAACGGTGGCACTTAAATATATAGAGGGAATGCGGGAGACAGATGTTAAAAAGTTCCAATCTATCGTTAGTGCAACCAACCAAATGATTCGCCTCACGGAAGACTTATTATTTTTAGCTCGTTATGATAAGATTCCGACTCAAAATTGGGATACTGTTAATTTGACAGTGATTTTAGATAATTTGTTACAGCTTTATAAACTTCAAGCTGAAGCTAAACAAATTAACTTGCAATCTGAATTGATTCAGAATCTGTGTTTATTAGGTGATTCAGTCCAATTAACCCGATTGTTTACAAATTTACTTGAAAATGCTATTAATTATACATCGGATGAGGGTTTAGTTGAAATTAAGGCAAGCCAAATCGGTCCCCAAATCTATGTAAAAGTACGGAATACAGGTGTAGGAATTGCACCAGAAAATATTGACAAAGTGTTTGAGCGCTTTTGGCGAGCCGAACAATCTCGTTCGTATCATCTTGGCGGTTCGGGTTTAGGACTAGCTATTGCACAAGCGATCGCCCAAAGCCACGGGGGATTAATTACTGTGACAAGTCAGTTAAATGTTGGGAGTTGTTTTACGGTACGTTTATCAGCTAGTACCGCTCCCTGAGAATTAAAAATTAAAAATTAAAACCCTTTACAGAATATTTACTGAGTTTTATCATATCTTGATATAACAGCTATATTGTATTTGTATTTCCCAAGCTGGAATATGGGAACGTCAGCAAGAGTACAAGTAGGAGATGTTCACCTATGCCGAGATGGACTGCACAGGACAAACAAGCTTATCGAACCGAGGTGCTTCGACGAGTTACCGCAGCGATGCCCTCAGTAATGCAAGAATATGCCTCAATTAATTGGGCTCTTGAACTGAAAGTCTACCATACTGAGCATGAATATTACCCTGATTATATCCACGCTCCTATTCATGGAAGAACCAATGCCTACACTAACGCTGAGTCGTGCTTATCCTGGGATGCTGCTATGGATGCAATTATTCCCCTGAGCCACAATGTTAGTTGTCAGCAGTTGCGCGAGAACATGGCTGAGCTCATTCCTCAAGACGCTCAAATTGGAACAGTGCTGGAGCTTGGTGCAGGTACGGCTGAAGGAGCGTTGGCTTTAGCAAGGCGGTTCCCACAAGCTACTTTTCGCGTTACTGATGTTTCGCCTTACATGCTAGTGATTTCTCAGTACAAGTTTAACAAGGTTGGATTTGGTGAGCGGGCTTCGTTCGAGCAGGTAGACGCTCGTCACACTGGCTACCCTGACAACTCTTTTGATATCGTCACCTCATCACTACTCTTGCACGAGACGCCTAAAGAGTGGACGCCGAAGATTCTTCAGGAGATGTACCGGATCACCAAACCCGGAGGTTGGACACTATACGCTGACACCTATCGTGGTGAATACGCCCTGAGCGCTTCTTTTCAAGAACCTTGGTTGGATGATTTTATCCATTTTAACTTCGAGTACGAGTTTGCGAAAGCAGGTTTTACAGAACTCAAATACATTCCCTATGCAGTGGGTTTGTGGTATATGGTAGGCCGTAAGCTCTAAATGTGAGAACACAATAATGAAAACAGAAGTTAGCAAACCCCAAACAGCGATGACTGTGCGTAGCTACCAGAACTTTATTAATGGCAAGTGGGTGGCTCCAATTTCCGAGCAGATCTATGAACGAAAAAGCCCTGTCACCGGGCAGACGATTGTCCAGATTCCCTGGAGTAACCAAGCAGATGCAGACGCGGCAATCCAAGCAGCGCGACAGACGTTTGATCAAGGGAATTGGTCTAAGTCTCTAGCCTACACTCGCCATGATGTGCTTCGCAAGATAGCACAGGCAGTGAGGGAAAAGGCATCAGAACTGGCGCAGACTCTCTGCGAAGAAGTCGGCAGGCCATTGGCGATGTGTCACGGAGAAGTGCAGCTATCCGCCACTGTTTTTGACTATTTTGCTGGCTTGGCACTAGACGTTAAGGGTGAATCGATTACGCAGTATAACAGTAGTGCTATCGGTTTAACAGTCCACGAGCCTATAGGTGTGGTTGGCATTATTACACCCTGGAATTTTCCCTTGCTACTGGTTTCGTGGAAGATTGCTCCTGCCTTAGCAGCTGGTTGTACGGTAGTCGTAAAACCCAGCGAATTCACACCATCAACCACATTCATGCTGGCAGAAATCATTACGCAAGCGGGTGCGCCTGATGGTGTAATCAACATTGTCACAGGTGATGGCCCCGTAGTCGGAGAACGGCTTGTCGAGTCGCCTTTAGTGGACAAAATAGCTTTTACTGGTTCAACAGCGGTTGGCAGACGCATCATGGCAAAAGGAGCACCGACACTGAAGCGAATCAGTCTTGAACTGGGTGGGAAGAGTCCAAACATTGTGTTCCCAGATGCTGATATGGCCGCAGCAGTTAGTGGAGCATTCTTTGGCATCTATCTCAATAGTGGTCAAGTTTGTCAAGCGGGTTCCCGTTTATTGCTACACGAGTCAATCAAAGACGAGTTCTTGGGGCAGCTCGTAGCAGCGACTAAAAGCATCAAGTTAGGTGATCCGATGGACTCCACGACGACGATGGGGCCAGTGATTAATGAGCGGCAGTTTGATAGAATCCAAGGTTATATCCAGACTGGTCAGACTGAAGGTGCGAAAATGGTCATTGGTGGGAGTGGACGTTGTTCAGTTGACGGATTCGAGCAAGGGTTGTTTGTGCAACCAACAATTTTTGATGCAGTTAACAATGAGATGGCGATCGCACGAGAAGAAATCTTTGGGCCAGTACTTTCCGTAATCACCTTCAATGATGAAGCCGAAGCATTACAAATTGCCAATGACTCAACGTACGGCTTAACAGCCGCAGTCTGGACAAAAAATCTGGATACCGCCTTGCTCATGGCGAAAGGAATTCGGGCTGGAACAGTTTGGGTAAACGCTTATCATAGTACGGGACTTGAGCCTTGTATGCCTTACGGCGGCTACAAACAGAGCGGTATTGGTCGGGAATTGGGGCACAAGGGTCTTGAAGAGTACTTCGAGACGAAATCCATCCAAATCAAATTAGGAAGTTGAAAAATCTATGTTCAAAGTGCCTTAAAACTTTTTTGAACACAGAGAGTATACTCGGTTTCCACCAGAATAATAAAGTATTACCGAGTACTTTATTATTCTGGATTCATAGATTTTTTTAATAACTATAGGAATCCGGTTTGATTTCTGAATTGACTCGTGGAGGTAGGGAACAGGAAACAAGGAACAGGGAACAGAAAATATACTGAGTTTTTTTCAAAAATCAAATATTAGTCCTATAAAGTAGCTATCTAGGAACAAAAT
>JAQYWO010000093.1 GCA_029379215.1 Rhizonema sp. PD37 | reverse complement strand
AAGCTTCTCACGGTAAAGTGCTATATGGTTTAAACACTCTGCTGTCCAATCCAGACAGTATTGCTTCTACTGCTTGGCCAAACTACGGTAACGTGTGGCTACCAGGCTGGTTGGATGCGATTAATAACAGCACCAATTCCCTGTTCTTGACTATCGGTCCTGGCGACTTCTTAGTACACCATGCGTTTGCTTTGGGAATCCACACCACAGTTCTAGTCCTTGTAAAAGGCGCTTTGGATGCTCGTGGTTCTAAGCTGATGCCCGATAAAAAGGACTTTGGCTTTGCTTTCCCTTGCGACGGCCCCGGTCGTGGCGGTACTTGCGACATTTCGGCTTGGGACTCTGTTTATATGGCAGTTTTCTGGGCACTCAATACCGTCGGTTGGGTAACCTTCTACTGGCACTGGAAACATCTGGCAATTTGGCAAGGCAACGTTGCTCAATTTAACGAGTCTTCCACCTACTTAATGGGTTGGTTCCGCGACTACCTCTGGGCGAACTCCGCACAGGTGATCAACGGTTACAATCCATTTGGTATGAACAACCTATCAGTTTGGGATTGGATGTTCCTTTTCGGACATTTAGTCTGGGCAACTGGCTTCATGTTCCTGATCTCTTGGAGAGGTTACTGGCAAGAGTTGATTGAAACTCTTGTCTGGGCACACGAACGCACACCATTGGCAAACTTGGTTCGCTGGAAAGACAAGCCTGTTGCTATGTCCATCGTTCAAGGTCGTTTAATTGGTTTAGCCCACTTTACGATTGGTTATATCCTGACTTACGCGGCCTTCCTGATTGCGGCTACTGCTGGTAAGTTTGGTTAATCTAATTAGCTGAATAACATGCTGGTCGGTAACTAAAAAATCCCCTACCCTCAGGTGGGGGATTTTTTTATAAAATATTTAGGTTTTATTACGCCAACTTACTAAATTTATGACTTACGCAAACTCTATTCCTTCTTGGCTCGGGCAGGTGCGTGACTGTCGGCACAGCCTTTCGCTGGTGGAACGCTACGCGATCTTCGACGTTCGCGTAGCGTCTTGCACTCCTGTATTACGTCAGGGCGGTTCAATAAATTAAGCCTTTTGCCAACTTTTGCGTAAGTCCTGTAAATTATTACGTTTTTTACTGCCCAACGGTATGCGAGCGGTATTGAAAGCGTAGAATTTTGATTGGGGAGAAAAATATTCATCAGATTTATGGCAACAAAATTTCCAAAATTTAACCAGGATCTTGCACAAGATCCGACGACACGCCGGATCTGGTATGCGATGGCTACAGGAAATGATTTTGAAAGCCATGATGGCATGACAGAGGAAAGTCTTTACCAAAAGATTTTCGCAACACACTTTGGTCATGTAGCAATCATCTTCCTGTGGGCATCCAGCCTCCTATTCCACGTCGCTTGGCAAGGTAACTTTGAACAGTGGATTAAAGATCCTCTTCATATCCGTCCGATAGCCCATGCAATTTGGGACCCGCACTTTGGGAAACCAGCTGTAGAAGCATTTACCCAAGGGGGAGCAAGCAACCCAGTTAATATCGCCTACTCAGGTGTATACCACTGGTGGTATACCATCGGTATGCGGACAAACAATGACCTGTACCAAGGTTCAGTATTCCTACTGCTATTGGCAGCATTGTTCTTGTTCGCAGGCTGGTTGCACTTACAGCCCAAGTTCCGTCCCAGCTTAGCTTGGTTTAAGAGTGCAGAGCCACGTCTAAACCACCACCTGGCAGGTTTGTTTGGTGTGAGCTCTTTGGCATGGACAGGTCACTTGGTACACGTAGCTATCCCCGAATCGCGCGGACAGCACGTAGGTTGGGATAACTTCCTGACAACTCTGCCTCACCCAGAAGGGTTGAAACCATTCTTCACAGGTGATTGGGGAGCATACGCGGCTAATCCAGACACAGCGAATCATTTATTCGGCACATCGACTGGAGCCGGGACTGCGATTCTCACGTTTCTGGGTGGGTTCCATCCGCAAACAGAATCGCTGTGGTTGACCGATATGGCTCACCACCACCTAGCGATCGCAGTGATTTTCATCATTGCAGGTCACATGTACCGGACAAACTTCGGTATTGGTCACAGCATTAAAGAAATGCTGAACGCCAGAAACTTCTTTGGCATTCAGACAGAAGGTCAATTCAACTTGCCCCACCAAGGGCTGTACGATACCTACAACAACTCGCTGCACTTCCAGTTGTCGATACACTTGGCAGCTCTTGGTACGGCTTTATCGTTGGTAGCGCAGCACATGTACGCTATGCCTCCTTACGCGTTTATCGCTAAGGACTATACAACTCAGGCATCTCTGTACACGCATCACCAGTATCTTGCTGTGTTCTTCATGGTCGGTGCTTTTGCTCACGCAGGAATTTTCTGGGTACGAGATTACGACCCAGAACAAAATAAGGGTAACGTACTCGACCGTGTGTTGAAGCATAAAGAAGCGATCATTTCTCACCTGAGCTGGGTAACGCTGTTCTTAGGCTTCCACACCCTCGGTTTGTATGTCCACAATGACGTGGTTGTAGCATTTGGTACACCAGAGAAGCAAATCTTGATTGAACCGGTGTTTGCCCAGTTCATTCAAGCTTCTCACGGTAAAGTGCTATATGGTTTAAACACTCTGCTGTCCAATCCAGATAGTATTGCTTCCAACGTTCCCGCTCCATGGTTACCTGGTTGGGTAGATGCAATTAACAATGGTACTAATTCATTGTTCTTGACCATCGGTCCTGGCGACTTCTTAGTACACCATGCCTTTGCTTTGGCAATCCATACCACAGTTCTAGTCCTTGTCAAAGGTGCTTTGGATGCTCGTGGTTCTAAGCTGATGCCCGATAAAAAGGACTTTGGCTTTGCTTTCCCTTGCGACGGCCCCGGTCGTGGCGGTACTTGCGACATTTCGGCTTGGGACTCTGTTTATATGGCAGTTTTCTGGGCACTCAATACCGTCGGTTGGGTAACCTTCTACTGGCACTGGAAACATCTGGCAATTTGGCAAGGCAACGTTGCTCAATTTAACGAGTCTTCCACCTACTTAATGGGTTGGTTCCGCGACTACCTCTGGGCGAACTCCGCACAGGTGATCAACGGTTACAATCCATTTGGTATGAACAACCTATCAGTTTGGGATTGGATGTTCCTTTTCGGACATTTAGTCTGGGCAACTGGCTTCATGTTCCTGATCTCTTGGAGAGGTTACTGGCAAGAGTTGATTGAAACTCTCGTCTGGGCACACGAACGCACACCACTGGCAAACTTGGTTCGATGGAAAGAAAAGCCCGTTGCTCTGTCGATCGTTCAAGCTCGTTTGGTTGGTTTAAGCCACTTTACGATTGGTTATATCCTCACCTACGCTGCATTCCTGATTGCTTCTACTGCTGGTAAGTTTGGTTAATCTAATTAGTGCGGAGGACATGCTTGTCGGTAACTAAAAAATCCCCTACCCTCAGGTGGGGGATTTTTATTAGTGGGACTTAAAAACAAATTAAGCCCAAATGTAGCCCAAATTGATGATAGGCGCGGCAAATACGTCAAGATTATGAATCAACCAATTTTTTCTACCTTCTGTTCTCTACGTCCTTGGCGTCTAAAGAGTGCGAGACGCTGCTTTGTTCGTCAACAGACGTGGCGTTAGCCAAGGCGGTTTATCTAATCGGTATTCATGTATAGCGGGAAGTCCCTAAGTTCCAAGTTGTAATTAACTACACTGAAGATGAAAGAAATCAAGTTTGCCGATAATGGATAAAAGTGTACAAAAGAAAGCGAATATGGATTGGAGAACATATATCCATTCAAACCCTAAGATTTTATTAGGTAAGCCAGTCGTCAAAGGGACTCGATTGTCAGTAGAATTCATTTTGGGTTTATTTGCCGCAGGCTGGACAGAGCAACAAGTTTTGGAGAGCTATCCAACCTTAAGTACTGAGGCTATTAGATGTGTTTTTGCATTTACAGCTGAGTGTATGCAAGATGAAGTATTGTATACACTTTCGCCACTGTCTGAGGCTGGATAATGCAGTTTTTGGCAAATGAGAACTTCCCGCTACCAAGTGTGAGGTATTTGCGGAAGTCAGGCTATGATATAGCTGCTATCATTGAAGATTCTCCAGGAATCGAAGATACTGAGGTGCTAGCGCGTGCGGTTCATGAGCAGCGAGTTATCCTAACGTTTGATCGCGATTATGGAGAACTTATTTATCGATTAAAGCTATCCTCTCCAGCAGGTGTCATCTATTTTCGCTATCAACCAAGAAGCCCTCAAGAGCCAGCAGAACAGTTGTTAATCATTTCGACTACTGAAGGCTTGCATTTTGAGGGAAAGTTTACAGTTGTTGAGCGAAAGCAAATTCGTCAACGCCCTCTGCCCTAGTCCTTATATGGTAACCAGCATTATAGTAGACAGTTGGTGATGTCTATTCAATTTTCCTTGCTATATAATTCTATTATTTATGAAGTGGAGTCAAATCACCAGAAACGGTAAAACTGCCTTAGTAGTCAGAATGCTGATAATTCGGGTTGTTGAATAATAGTGATAATTTGGAATCACAAAACCTAGACGAAACACCCAGTATTGGCATAATCTCCTCATTGTATTCACACAATAATCTTGACTGCGTGCGCCTTTAGCGCTCTCGCTCGTCGTTGGACTTCACGCTTATCTTGGCTCTAATCAGTAAATTCTTTTAATGATTGGATATACATTGCTACACTTAGTAAGTAGTCTTAGATACTGCCTGAAATTCTTTTACGTATTTTCTTACGAATGATTTAGGATTACTATAACTAGGGCGAACTCAGCGCAACGACCAACTTTGATTTGCGCCAACCTACTAGTCTGTCAAGATTATTTTGAAAGATTTGTTTTTCTCCGCGTCTCGGTGTCTCCATGTTAATATGCATCCGTCATTTTTGGGTTGACAGACTACTACTTACATTGAATATGGAGAATACAGACAAGGATTTATTTATGAGCGTGCATAAGTTCTAATAGCTAAAAATTTTTGTGCTTTTTGTAAAAAACATGTATGCTCCTATAGAATTTTAAGTAAAAAACCTGCTATATAAAAGGATATAATTATTTACCACAGGAACTTTCCAGTGTCTATCCCCGAAATTACTCAAAAGCTTTTAGCAGCCAAAAAAGAGAAAGGGTTGACTTTTGCTGATTTAGAAAAGATTGTGGGACATGATGAAGTCTGGCTGGCTGCAGTTTTTTACCGTCAAGCTAGTAATAGCTTCGAGGAGGCAAAGTTATTGATTGATGCATTAGGAATGGAACCGATATATATTCAAGAACTTACAGAATATCCAGTCAAAGGATTGGGAACAATTGTTCCCACCGATCCCTTAGTTTATAGATTTTATGAAATTATGCAAGTGTACGGAATGCCAATGAAAGCCGTGATTCACGAAAAGTTTGGCGATGGCATTATGAGTGCTATAGATTTTACTTTAGATATTGAAAAAGAAGAAGACCCTAAGGGCGATCGCGTCAAAATTATTATGTCTGGTAAATTTCTCCCGTACAAAAAGTGGTAATTAAAAGCTTTACTGTAGTAGATCGCCGCTCTTTTATTCTAGCAACAGATGAAAAAAATTTAAAGAGATTGTAAACGTCATCCTTTCAGCAAGCTTTACACTGCTTATCAGTGTAAAAACTTAAGTAAATTTTCCTGAACACCATCAGTTAATGCAGTTTTTAGAAAAAGTAGCGAGTAGAGGAGAGATAAAACGGATGAGGTATTTGTATCTGTTGGCAGCCAGCTTGTTAACAGGATTGGCAATACCAGTATCGGCTCTACCGCAACTGTCAATTATCCAATCAGAAACTTCAGAACAGAGTTCATTGTCTACAGTCAGCGAGAAAATAGTCCCAGATGTTCACGTCTCGCCCGAATTGCATCAACAGGTGTCGCAAGTCTCACCATCCTCGTCTGTCAATCCAGATTCCCAAATCGATAATCACCAATTAGTGTCTGGAAGTCAACTTTACTACCAAAGATTAACAGCTTTAAAAGCCGAGCAAACTTACACACGCTCAGCTAATAACTTGCAATCATTATGGAAGTCAACCAGGAAGCCGCAACTCACTTACGAAGACTGGAAAAATTTACTAGCGATGGAAGCCAAAGCAATGGCTGTAGATCAAGGTAGAAATCACCTTAGCATCTTAGTTGGCGATTCTTTAAGTATGTGGTTTCCTAGAGAAAAACTACCTACAGGTGAGTTGTGGTTGAATCAGGGAATATCAGGAGACACTTCCACCGGAATTTTAAAAAGATTATCTGCTTTTTCCCAAACCAAACCGGATGTCATTTACCTTATGGCTGGAGTAAACGATTTGCGAAAAGGCGTGGGAGATACAATCGTTTTACACAATCACCGCCTGATTATCCACAACTTACGGCATGCTCATCCACATGCTCAGATTATTCTGCAATCAATTCTGCCGACTCGCCTGACAACTATTCCTAATAGCCGCATCCGTCGAATCAACAATCAATTAGCATTCATTGCCAAACAAGAAGGAGCTTATTATTTAGATATTCATAATTGGTTTGCAGATTTTCAAGGCAATTTGCGGGAAGACTTGACGACAGACGGATTGCATCTCAGCGAACAAGGTTATGATGTCTGGCGAGCAGCGATCCAGCAGATGGAGTTACGTAGTGCTGTTTTAAGAATGAGTGAACAGATAAAGAGTAAAAAATAAAACAATTTAAACCTGAATGCGAAACTCAGAATCAGAAAATTTCATAGCTCAAAAAACTACTTGCCTCCACAGATGACGGCACTAAAGTACTGTGTTGGCTCCGCTCCAATTGGAGCTGATTCCTTCGTAATTCATAATTATTTTCAATTACGAATTACGAAGTAGTAATTAATATGATACCTGTTCAGTTCCTATCCTCTGGAACAACATTTAAATTTTGCTTGTCTTGCTGGGTTGGAACTACCAGAGGAGGATTTGACTGTGTTGGGACAACAACGGAAGAACTCGATGGCTTAGCTGGTTGTGAAGTTGAGTTCTCCTTAGTCGAAGAGGAGTTATTTGTTGGAGATGGTGAATCTGAAGCTTTGCGAGACTCGCGTACTGCCCGTAACTTGTCTACAAGCGATGAACTCGAAGAAGTCGTAGGTGAAGGAGACGCCTCCGGTTCAACATTACTTCTGCGGCGTCGAGATTCTCCAGAAGAACGGGGAGATGATTCTTCTTGAGTATCGCCACTGGGTGATTCTTCAGTACTAACACGACGACGCCTGCGTCGTTTATATGTCGTGGGTGCATCTTCTGAAGGCGAGACATTCGTCGATTTTGTGGTGTTAGTCTCTGGTACTGAAGGCGATGGTGTAGGTGTAATATTAATGTTAGGCGAAGGTGAAGGAGCGACACTATTAGGTTTTGGCTCAAACAACTGTGGCTCCGGACGCTGGTGACTTTTGCTAAAAGTACTAGCGATGCCAAAACCAGCTATGGCAGCAAAAAGGGCTACACCAGAGCCAATTAATACTTTAGGCGATTTGAACTTATTAAGCATTGGGGTAATCACTGCTGGTATTGGTGGAGTGATCTGACTGGCGATCGCCACAGGCGGCAATTTTTTTTCATATTGCTCGGCAGATAAATTGACAGTTGCTACTGTATGAGTTACGACTGGTGGATGTGGCGCAATCACCCCATCTCCTGGAAGTAGTTTCAAGAACGAAGCAACTGTCTCCGGACGAAAACGCGCCTCCACTGACATTCCCCGCATCACAGCTTGATTGACAGCAGCACTAAGATGAGGTTGCAATTCTCGGGGGGAGGACATTTGCTCGCGATCGCGTAGCAGTGATGGTATGGGAATTTGTGCAGTTAACAAAGCATACAAAGTTGCTGCCAAACCATAAACATCCGTTGCGGGTGTGCGGGGTGCTTGTGATAGGTACTGTTCAATGGGAGAGAAACCTTCAGAAACCATACCTGTATGAGTCTGCCTGACTCCACTGTTAAATTCCCTTGCAATGCCGAAATCAATGAGTACAACCTCTTGATTTCCTTGGCGGAGTATAATATTATCCGGTTTCACATCTCGATGCAGCAAACCATTGTTGTGTACCACCTGTAATGCTGCCCCAATTTGACGGATGTAATGAATGGCTGTTATTTCCGGCATTGGAATCCCAGGTAAAACAAATGCTTCTCCCAAAGTTTCACCAGGAATATACTCCATCACCATGTAAGGTAGTCCATCTTCAACAAAAAAGTCGCTGACTCGGACAATATTAGGATGTATACAAGTCGCCAAGCGTCGTGCTTCATCCTGAAATTGGCGTTCAAACTTGGCAAAATCAGGATGTTGTCGCAGCTTCTCATTAAGAGTTTTAAAGACTACCACATGATTTAAGTAACGATGAGTCGCTCTGAATGTAATGCCAAAGCCACCCCGCCCTATTTCCTGGTCTATAGTATATTTTCCACCTTGCAAGGTTTTACCAGTTAGCATAGCGATTTCAGATTTTGGTCTAGGCAGTTCATGTATAGATTTTAGATGAGGTTCAGCCTGCTTTTGATGAATTCAAGATTATAAATGAAAAATTACAAATTAAGCACCCCTAGAACAAAATCCAGGGGTTGTAATCAAGATGCACTCAATCACAGAGCGATGTGGAAATGAAGTGAAAGTTTTTAGATCTCTAGAAAATTGACATCTCCGATAATTAATTATGCGATCGTTGAAATCCATGGTATAGCCACTCCGCAGGGAAATCTCAATCACGGTATATTAATACTTTAAGTAACCCAATCCACGTAATAGCAGTTTCGTGTCCTACTCATTCGCTAGCAGATCATAAAGGTCGAGGAATGCCAATAACCATATTCAGGGATTATCATTGTCAGCTTATACAGCATAAAATGCCATGCTTAAGTAAAAGAGTCTGAAATATCTATGAAAAGTATGAGTATTTCCTGACTGTATGGGATACGTGCTTACGTAGACTAAGATTTGGGAGAGTTAAGTTAGGTAGGTCCTCAAAACTCTTATCAGGTTAAATCCGCGTCAAAGAAGCCGAGAAGGTTGTAGCGAACGTATTATGAAACTGCCTAACCCTGAATGCGCTATCGTTGAAATAGATAAAATAGCAGGTTACTGTCTCAACCCAGAACATTCAGAAGGAAAGCACAAAGCCCGTGTATTTAAATCTGCATTAGACTTAGATTTAAATAATGTGGAAGAATTAAAAGTAGCACTTTTACAAGCAGTAGTTGATTATGATGCTATCCCTGGTAAAAGCAATCCATACGGTCAAAAATATATCATAGATTTTTCCATGACTCGTTCAGATAAGCAAGCAATTATTCAAAGCGTTTGGATTGTGCGAAATAATGAAGGCTTCCCCCCTCTAGTCACCTGTTATGTAATCTAAGCAGTGAGGTAATAGTAATGAAATTATTAGATGTTGTCGCCCTAACTGAAAACTTACCAGAATTAGGATTACATCGCGGTCAAGTTGGAACGATTGTAGAACAATATGAACCTGGAGTTTTTGAAGTGGAATTTAGTAACTTAACAGGACAGGCTTATGCAATAGAAACCTTAAACGATAGTCAACTCATGATTTTATATCATCAGCCCATTAATGAAACGACATTAGTTTAAATGAGAAAATTAAAGTAATTAACGAGTAAGTCTGAAAATGCACATAATTTAATCTTCCTCCTACCGTAATCTAATGCCACGGAGGAGGGTGACAGAATCAAAAGCGTTGACCGATGCCAAATTGTAATTGGCTTTCTCCTTGATCGTTAATACCATAGTCAGCACGGAGTAAACCAAATGGGGACTTAAATCGTATCCCCGCCCCATATCCAAAACCCGTCCCCGGTTTCCCTCGCACTCCCGCAGGATCTCCCAAAACAGTATCGCCAGAACCCAAATCTGAACCTAAGTCGGCAAACAAAACACCACCCAATGTTTTGATTATGGGGAAGCGATATTCTGCTGAAGCCAACACATAAGTGCGACCACTGCCAACATCACCAGAACCATAACCGCGTACTGAATTCAGACCACCTAAATTAAAAGTATCATAAGGTGGTAAATCGCCAAGGACTGCGCCAGCTTGGAAATTAACGGCAAAGACTTGCGGATCTTTACTCTCAAATAACTTCACTGGCTGATACTGACTGTAATTCGCTCGTAGGCGATTCATTGAAATGTTGCCTTGTCCGATAGGAACTGACTGTTCTGTACTGAGACTCAAGATTGAACCTTGAGTCGGATTTAAGGGGTTATCGCGGTGATCTTTGGTCGCAGTAAAAGATATAGTTGTGAGGTCGTCAATGCCAGTACCGCTGTAAGATAGGGGATTCCCCTTTGCATCAGTGGGAGTCACTTTACCTTGGCGATCAACTAAACTCACTTGAGTGTAGTTGAGTCCTAAGGATGTATCCCAGCCATCAATTGGTTTCTGTAAGCTGAAACTACCACCAATTCTACCTTCCCGCACGCGATCGCCATTAGCCAAGTTGATTTTATCATCAAAAGTTTCTGAAAGATCCCGGTGTCGAAAAGCATTCACACTGTAACCAAGGCTATCCGGGTTATTTGCCCGATAGGGACTGGTAAAGCTGGTATCAAACTGCAAGTCACTTAACCCTACCTGGACATTCGCACTGAGAGTCTTGTTAACGCCGCCAAAATTCTGATCACGGTAAGTTAAAGTGCCGACAATACCCTGATCGGCAGTGTAATTACCACCCAAATTGATAGATTTTGCCCCTATTTCCTTGAGTTGGTAGACAACACCAACTTTATTTGCGTCACCTTCAAAAGCAACTGTGACTTTCTCAAATAAACCCAAGCGGGAAAGTTGCTGTACGTCTTGTTGTGCTATTTTATCTTGAAAGATTTGACCGGGCTTAAGCTTCAGTTGCTGTCGTAAGAAATCTGTCTTACTGCGTCCTTTTACTGGGTTACCTTTGTCATCAACTGTCTTTCCTTGGTCGTTGAAAAAGCTAAACTTGATCTCACTAACAACACCTTCTGCCACATTTAAAGTCAAGATTCCCTCAGAATTGGGTTTAATCGAAGTCACCCTTGCAAGACTATAACCATTGTCAGCGTACCACTTATCAATTTTTTGCACGGCTTGCTTGAGACCACTTGGACTAATAGCACTCCCGATTTGAGACTGGAATGGTTGTAAGGCAACTTGATTCGTCAGAACCTTTGCTCCAGAAAGTTGGACGGCACGGACAACTACGGGTTCCACTTGATACACCACATTTACCCCTGTAGATGTATTTTGGTCATTGACGTTAGCACTCTTTAATAAACCAGTATCTAAGATTGCTATCACATCCTTCTGTAACTGACTTTGACTAGTTTCTCCACCTACTTGGGTTTTAACGACACTGCGAACGATCTGCTGCAATTCTGGGGTTGCTCCTACTACCTGCACATCTGTCGCTCTGACGACAAAATTGGAGGGAGTGACGGATGCTACCGTGGGAGGAGTGGGGGATGCTCCTGTTGGGAGTGGGGGGTTAGGAGTGGGTAAAGAAGAAGAGAGTGTTGTATGATTCTTTACATTCCCTCTTTCCTGTTTCCCTGCGTTCTCTAACTCCGTTGGGATGACCACTGATTTCTTGTTTGTACTACTTTGCAGCTGTGCAGAGTTTTGAGAAAATGGTGGGATGGTTAGAGTTTCTGGGGGTGCGACAAACTCTACTTGTGCAGGTGTTTCTTGAGTTACCGGAACTACCACGCTGCCAATTTGTTCTGTTTGAGTTGAAGCTTGAGTTGGTGCAGCTATTGTTTTTTGAGTAGTATTACCAGATGCTAAAGAGACTAAAGTAAAAATTGCAGCAGAAGAGACTCGCATAAAATCAGCCTAATAAACTGGGAATTAGTTTTTCATGAGGTTTTTGAGGTTAGGGGATGGAGAGTTAAGCGCCTTCAAAGCTTCTTCGCCGATTTATACCTCCATCTATTCCTATTGCTTTCACTAGACAACTTGTTGTATGTTTTTGTTTCTCATGAGTAATTTTTCGCCATTATCTGTAACCGCTAACCCGCAAACTCCTAGCTCTCGCTTGCGCGTACTTGTGTTAAGCAATGGTCATGGGGAGGATGTCATTGCAGCCCGCATCATACAAGAACTTCAGCAACATCCCAACTCGCCAGATATTTTTGCTTTGCCTTTAGTCGGTGAAGGACACGCCTATCAAAAGTTAGACATTCCCCTCATAGGTTCAGTACGTACTATGCCTAGTGGTGGTTTTATTTACATGGATGGACGCCAATTCTTACGAGATATACATGGCGGTTTATTGCAACTGACTCTCAACCAAATTCAAGCCATGCGTCGCTGGATTGACTCGCCGATACAATCTGACTACAGGAAAGCCATCCTTGCTGTAGGAGATATTGTGCCGCTTTCATTTGCGTGTTTGAGTGGTGCCAATTATGCCTTTGTCGGTACAGCAAGATCGGAATATTATGTGCGAGATGAAGTTGGCTTGTTAAAACGGAAAACAAAAGCTGCTTTTTTGGACAACTTTTCTGGTTCGGTTTACCATCCGTGGGAACGTTGGTTGATGAGTCGTCGCCGTTGCAAAGCAGTTTTTCCGAGAGACTCGCTGACAACAAAAATTTTAAACAAATGGTCTATTCCGGCTTATGATTTGGGAAATCCGATGATGGACGGTCTAGAACCGACAACAGTCTCACGATTTTATCATGCTAATGCAGAACAGCAAGAATTGGCTCGACCAATGGTCGTGACTCTCCTGCCCGGTTCCCGTCCCCCTGAAGCTTACGCTAACTGGCAACTGATGATGATTGCCGTATCTGTATTAATGGCACTTTTCCAAGAGCGCAATTTTCCGGCATACTCTTATTCTAGAGAAGTGGTATTTTTGGCGGCGATCGCACCCAGCTTACATTATGGAAGTATGCGTCAAATTCTCCAATCTCAAGGCTGGCTTCTTTGTTCCGACTCTCCCATTCAGATTGCCGATTCTACTGCCTTGACATTTAGGCAAAATAACGCACATTTCATTTTAGCACAAAATGCTTATAACGATTGCTTGCATTCCGGAGATTTGGCTCTAGCTATGGCAGGAACAGCAACAGAGGAGTTTGTCGGTTTAGGAAAACCAGTAATTACCATACCCGGAAATGGTCCTCAATTCACCCCCTCCTTTGCCGAAGCCCAAAGCCGTCATCTAGGAGCATCTGTAATTCTAGTAAATCGCCCTGAGGAAGTGGCAGAGGTGGTGCGAAGTCTCCTAGCCCATCCAGATAAACTGCATGTGATCGCCGAAAATGGTATGCGGCGAATGGGTAAACCAGGTGCAGCTAAACGGATTGCTGAGTGTTTTATGAAGCAATTGGGCAACGAATGATGTAGCGGATGTAACGGATGAGTTATCTGTAGAGCTGATATACCAGATTTCACAAGACTTATCCTTTGTAACGAGCGAGTGAAGCTGAATATCATGTTCAGTTGATCACTTGTAATGTTTGTAGTTGCGCTGAAGCGCTCTTAACAGTCGTTAAGCGCTAAAGCGGAACTACGAGCCTATCTTTATATTCACTGCCAGTGCATCTTGGTATTTTCCACTTTCTACCCGCTTGTTCACAAATTCTGCTAACTCTGATGTAAGCAATATATCCACATCTGTCCTCTGAATTGTTTTAAATAGCTTGATTATTACTCTTTTTTACCCATTCTATCAGCGACACCAAACAATAAAATTACACCTAATTTATTTTCCCAACAACTCAAAGAAAGTTTCCTTATCAATACCAATATCCTGAATCATACCCATTAAAGTTCCTTGTTTTATGTCTTTGCCCGCATGAATAGGAATAACGACCCTTCGTCCATGACTATCCTTGTAAATGGCATGACTCCCCTTTTGACGGTCAAGATAAAAACCTAATTTTTCGATAACTTTGATAAATTCTTTGGGTTTGACACTAGGAAAATTACTCATGCCAAGATACTTAATGGCTTAACAATTAAATCTTCTCTAGGAATGGATTGATTATCAGCCTTTAAACTTTCAATGTATAATTCAATAGCTTCTTTAATATTTTCTATAGCTTCTTCAAAAGAATCTCCTTGAGAATGACAACCTTTGAGGATAGGACAAAAAGCGTGATAACCTCCATCTGATTCTTTTTCTAGAAGAACTGTGTAATTGTAAATTTGTTTATTGTGGTTATTCATATATTTTCAACTTGTGTTTGCTCTACCTACTTTTAGCTTACACTGATTCCATAATCAAGGTCTTAAAATTATGTTGGAGGAAGTAACGTGATAGCATTGCCAAAGGCATCTTGCGTGAAAGCAGCTTTTTTCTCCATTGAACAAACATTGCATATCGAGTGCGATCGCCCGTAAGTTGGCTTAAAGTATGAAACTCAACAACTCAATCTTCACTCATAGCCACAACATTACGGTTTACTTTAACTGAATAGCTTCATACCGTAGTCAAAGTTGAGGTTGCCCTTCAGGTAGTATAAATATACTATTAAGTCATCACAACTAGTTGAATCAACCTTTTAAATCCCAGATCCACTCATTCGATGAGGTAAGACGATGGTTATTGAAGCCAAAAGCCTATCCCTGCCAGATCACACCCAGCTTCCCGACTCCGATGGCACTTTTGTGAAAAATTTTCAAGAGCATCCTCAAAGTATTTTACTCACAGACTCCATCCTTCCACACTTACAAGAAATTCATCCAGATGGGCAATATTGCATTGGACAAGACTCTGGGATTTATTGGCGATTGACAGAACCACCAGAACGTGGGGCGGAAGCACCCGACTGGTTTTATGTCCCAAATGTACCACCGACTCTCAACGGAGAACTCCGACGTTCTTATGTTCTCTGGAAAGAGCTGCTCGCACCTCTGATTGTGCTGGAATTCGTTAGTGGTGATGGGGAAGAAGAACGTGATCATACCCCCTACGAAGGCAAGTTTTGGATTTATGAAAATGTCATTCGTCCAGCTTATTATGGAATCTATGAAGTTAAAAAAGCATCAGTAGAAGTTTATCAATTAGTTGCGGGACGTTACGAAAAGATGAGTCCCAATAGTAGAGGACATTATCCCATTGAGCCAATGGGCGTGGAGTTAGGTATCTGGCAAGGTTATTATTTGAATGCAGAGCTACCTTGGCTGCGGTGGTGGGATTTACTTGGGAATCTACTGCTTACAGGAGATGAACGCGCTAAAGCTGAAAGTCAACGTGCCGAAACAGTAGAACAAGAAAATGCCCTGTTGCGGGAACAATTACGAGCCTTAGGTATAGATCCCGAGACACTGAGGTAGGCGTATCTCTTGGCTTAAACTAATCACCACCTTACCTGGTATGTAAGCTTGTAATAGTGGTTGTAGTTCAATTGCAACTGGTACAGATCGCGTTTCGCTTTTCCCTTTGGTAGTCTTTTTTAGAATGCATTTTATGGATGAACCAATTATTATTGTTGATTACAATCCTTACTGGTCAAAACTGTTTGAGGAGTTACGGATTCCCGTAGCGAACGTTCTTGGCGATTTGGCTTTAACTATTGAACACGTTGGCAGTACTTCCGTGCCTGGGCTTCCTGCAAAACCAATCATCGACATTGATGTAGTCGTGAAATCAACCACTCTTCTCCCTGCTGTCATCACACGACTCGCAACCCTTGGGTATGTGCATGAGGGCGATCTTGGAATCTCGGGGCGTGAAGCGTTCGTCTGGCCACCTTCAACACCGCGTCATCACCTGTATGTCTGTCCCAAAGATAGCGAAGCACTTCAACGCCATCTAGCATTCCGTGACTACTTGAAGGAGCATCCCGATGAAGTCGTGAGATATGGCCAACTGAAACATGAACTGGCGAAGAAATTCAGTTTTGACCGCTCTGCATATACCAATGCCAAGGACGAATATATTCAAATGATCACCAACATCGGGATTTCACTCAGATCTTGAGTCCGGAAACGTTGCGGTTGCGGGTTTAAAGCTGAACTGCTAGAATCCGTGCACTGCTTGACATAATTACGTCTTATCCCATGTATAGTAGTCGCTAATGTCAAACCCAGACGAACTGCACATAATTGCCGAAAATGGTGTGCGATGGATGGGTAAACCAGGTGCAGCACGACATATTACTCAATGTTTAATGGATCGTTTGGGATAATAGAAGCTCGCTTGTCGCCAAGACGCAAAACAGAGTTGCCCTTGGGGTAGTATAAATATACTATTAAGTCATCACAACTAGTTGAATCAACCTTTTGAATCTAAAATCCACTCATTCTATGAGGTAAGACGATGGTTATTGAAGCCAAAAGCCTATCCCTGCCAGATCACACCCAGCTTCCCGACTCCGATGGCACTTTTGTGAAAAATTTTCAAGAGCATCCCCAAAGTATTTTACTCACAGACTCCATCCTTCCACAGTTAAAAGAAATTCACCCAGATGGGCAATATTGCATTGGACAAGACTCCGGGATTTATTGGCGATTGACAGAACCACCAGAACGCGGGGCGGAAGCACCCGACTGGTTTTATGTGCCAAATGTACCACCTACCCTCAACGGAGAACTCCGACGTTCTTATGTTCTATGGAAAGAGCTACTCGCACCGCTGATTGTGCTGGAATTTGTTAGTGGTGATGGGGAAGAAGAACGCGATAGTACCCCCTACGAAGGCAAGTTTTGGATCTATGAAAATGTCATTCATGCACCTTACTATGGAATATATGAAGTTAAAAAAGCGTCAGTAGAAGTTTACCAATTAGTTGGTGGACGATATGAAAAGATGATTCCCAATACTAGAGGACATTATCCAATTGAGCCAATGGGCGTAGAATTAGGTATTTGGAGAGGCTACTTTATCACACTTGAAGAGATACCTTGGCTGAGATGGTGGGATTCACTTGGGAATTTATTACCTACAGGAAATGAACGTGCCGAAGCTGAAAGTCAACGCGCCGAAGCCGAAAGTCAACGTGCCGAAGCTGAAAGTCAACGTGCCGAAGCTGAAAGTCAACGTGCCGAAGCCGAAAGTCAACGTGCCGAAGCCGCAGAACAAGAAAATGCTCGGTTGCGCGAACAATTACTTGCCTTAGGTGTAAATCCAGATGCACTCAACTAGCAAACAATTGTGTGTTTACAAAGAAAGGTAGAAGGTAAAATTATTAAAAATCTTACATTCGTGTGAAGTCTTGGGGGCGGAAGCTTCCGTCCCGAGGGCTTGATGTGTTTAAAGCTTACCAAATAAGAGAAATTTGTGCGCCCGGAGAGCTTGCAACGAGGCACAAGGCGCAAAGCAGAACTCATCAGGAAAAATCTTCTTTCCCCCACACTTTGCTTCTTTATTTCAGTCCCACCTTTTTAAGCGCGTGGGAGTATAGCTGAGTTCTATTTTGGCATATTGTTTTGGTATGACTTTGGTTTCACTTTACCAAAAATAGAAAGCAACTGAAAACAAAATGGTCTTAATAGAATCACGACAACATAGTCGTATCTTGTAACTTATAACTAACTCTTATGGTAGCTGTTCACATTGCTCAAAATAGACATATACCGGGTATTTTGATCTTGAATCCTGATGAGCGGAATCGGAGGCAATTTAGAAGAATTGCTTCTAGCCGCGCTGGCTTCATACGAGAATGAGTATCGGGATCGGATTGTATTTCTGCCACTGCTTTAGAAGCGCGATCGCTCTTTCCACTTCATGATCAATCCGTTATCCATCCACTGCCAATTGCAGATACTGCGGTGGCACACAATCCACCAGCCAAACACCATTTTCCGAACAATAAAACGTATAATTCGCGTTCTGCATCGCTGCTGCATCTACCGCAAACACCACAGGTTTTCCATGTCTTGCACCGACAGTTTTTGCTGTGACAATATCGGCTGATAGATGAACATGATGCCGCAACATTTTGTTAAGTCCAGTTTGTAAAATTGATTCAACAGCTTTGTGTCCCGTACCGTGGTAAAGGACGTCTGGAGGAACAACAGGTTCTAACTGCAAATCGACTTCTATACTATGCCCTTGATTCGCACGAATTAAAGTGCTAGTGGAGTCGAAAGAAAAACGTTGTTTGTCGCTTGTGGCTACGACTTCATTGAGTTCCTCACGAGTAATAGGAAACTGATTTTTTGCACAAGCTGCTAATAGTTCATTTACATGAACCCAACCTCCAGGAGCGAGTTTAATGGCTATGCGATCAGGTTGATGGCGTAGATGTTTGCTTAAGTATTTGCTGATTTTAACAAGGCGAGAATTATCCATCAGCTTACTCTTTAGCAGCAGTCAAAGTTTGTTTATAGAGTTGTTGACTGATGCGTGTGCCTTTAGTGATAAGATCGTCTAACACCTGCTTTACATTAGGAATCAACCCAAACTGTTTAGCTATCAACACTATTCCTACAGTACCAATAACAGGCAAGCCACGCCTTTGTGCTTCTTTTCGTGCTGCTAAGTCATCAAGCAACAACCGATCTGCTTGTAGTTCTTGAGCAAGAGTTATTGCAGCACATTCACCCAAGTCAAGCTTTGTAATTTTAAAAAGGTTTGATACTTTGTGTTGATTGCTAACTGAGCGGATCTCAATCCAATCTTGATGCAGTAGTACTGTTGCTGCCAATGAGGCATATGCCGCAGCCAACTCATTGGCAACTTCATTAGGAATGATGACATGCTCATAGATATCGCGGAGTATCTCTAGCTTTCCTATCTTTGCTAGTTCGCTTAATGGCGTAGTGTCAGAAACAACAATTACTGTTGACGCTTCTTGTCCAACATTTGAATACAGTCTGATACCTCCTGCTGTAAATCTTCAAGGGTCATTGTGTCATCAAAAGGGGATATGTTGTACTCATACATTAACTTAGAAAGTTCAGAACGGTTGATATCTAAAAGCCCTGCTGCTCTCCCAGCACTAATGTCACCTTGGCGCAGTAATTCCATCACAAAAGCTTCATACGCCTTACGTTGGGCAGCTAACCTATGTTCTTCAGGTATTTCACTAAGATCGACAGTAAACTTGACTTCAATCTGAGATTCTAACATTTTTCTATCCTCCTGCTTATTGTTCTAAACTAGAATTACTGTCGTAAACGCTTGACAATGGCACAAACCACATTTAAGGTACAAGCATTTTGGGATAAAGATGCAGGAGTTTGGGTTGCAACCAGCGAAGACGTGCCAGGATTGGCAACAGAAGCTTCTACGATTGAGGTTCTTACCCAAAAGCTGCGAGAAATGATCCCGGAACTCCTAGAATTGAACTCTGTTGTGCCTTCTAATTATGTGGGTTCTATCAGTTTTGAGTTAACTAGCCATTGGCAAGAGTTGATAGAGGTGGCTTAATAGATGGGCGCATCGTTTACTCTTGAGTTAAAAAAGATTCTTTCCTCTGCTGGTTGCTACTTTGAACGGCAAGGTAAAGGTGACCATGAAGTGTGGTATAGTCCAATTACAGACTGTAGGTTTGTGGTGGATGGTTCCATGAAGTCACGCCATACAGCGAATGCAGTTTTGAAACAAGCAAGACTGCCGAAAGCGTTTTAAGTTAGGGGAAGATGATTTAAAGAATTTAAATAACGCAAAGCTCCTTCTATAAATTTTTTCTATCCTCCTGCTTGAATTTAACACATGCTCCAGTCTACAAGCAGAACACATATCAATCCTAATGAATTTGTGAAAATCGTGTATACCAAGATTCCCAACTTCTTTAAGAAGTCGGGAATCTTATTGATTGCTATAAAACTATAAACAGTTAAATGAACGCCATTTTCTGCTTGGGCGTATAACTGGGAAAAACTTGATTGAGCTTTGCTTCTTCCAGATTGAGATGACGTTCTAACACAGTGGCGATCGCATCCCGAAAATCAGTTGTAATTGCCAAATCTCTCCCCTCATGAAGCTGATTAGTAGATAAACCAGGCCATTCTCCGTAAACTTTACCGCCATGAACTTTTCCGCCCAATACCCACATTACATTACCGTGTCCGTGGTCGGTGCCACCATTACCATTTTCCGCCACAGTGCGACCAAACTCAGACATCACGACAATCGTAGTATTCGAGTAAACTGAGCCTAATCCCTGCGCAAGACTTGCCAAACCTTTCCCCAATTGTTCTAAGTTACGGGCTAACTGTCCCGTACTGCCACCCTGATTAACGTGGGTATCCCAACCACCCAAATCCATAAACCCCAACTGAATTCTAGAGTCTTTCACCATCACTTTTGCTAATCGTTGGGCATCTCTAGCAAAGCCATAAGGTAGAGGCGCACCATTATTTGCCATTTTCATTTCGGCATCAAGATCGCCCTTCAAAGCTTGACGCGCTAGGCGTCCCTCGTGATAAGTTTGACTCAGCCCATCATTACCGCTATAAAGTTTATCAAACGCCTCTGCCACTTGTGGACGATCCAATGGCAAGGGCTTGTCAGCATTTCTACCGGAAGCTAAGTTAGCGACAGGTATACTTCCTGACAAAATACGTGGTGTCGTTTCTCCTACAGTCACTACTTGAACAGGTGTATGTCCGGATAAAATACCGACTAGACGATTCATCCAACCATCCGTAGTACTTCTAATGCCAGGGGTACCACTTTCCATGTAATATTGAGCATCAAAGTGGGAGCGAGTTGAATCGGGAGAACCAGCAGCATGAACAAAGGCAAGAGTTCCCTGCTTCCAAAGCGGCATTATGGGTGCTAATGCTGGATGCAAACCAAAACGATTGTCTAAATCAAGGACTCCTGCAACCTTACCAGGTTGGGGAATGGCAATTTTCGGTCGTGCCTGATAGTAAGCTGTCTCTGAATAGGGAACGACTATGTTTAATCCATCTACTGCGCCACGAAGAAAAACCACAATCAAACGCTTTTGATCGCCACCGTTATCAGTAGCACCTCTAGCTACATAAGCGTGTGTGCCAATTGCTGTTAAGGCACTGATTGCAAAGATGCCAGCATCTATCAGAAAATCACGTCTGTTCATCATAAAAAATTTTGTTTGAGTAGGGTAATCGTTTAATCCACAAAACGTCTTCACTCCTCCCGATATCTTTCCAAACCCGCCCTTATAGGAATTAGGAGATGTAGAGACGCTTCAAACAGAGCGGCTATAGAGAAGTTAGGACTCAGAACTCAGCACTGTCTTAGCGATGCATAAATTCTGGACTGCCCAACATTAATGCGGCTTGGAGTTGATGAGGGCTGGATGCGATCGCACCTTGGGTTTTGGTGGAAAAAGAGTTACCCAGTGTACCTGCAAGTTGTGAAGCATCTACAACAGGAGGAGGTGAAGGTTTTTGTGCCGTCACATTCTCTTGTTGCCAAAGGGGTACACGCCCACTAACGAGGGAAGTAGCAAAGCTGAGACGACGAGTCATGGCATCAGGATTTAACCATGCATCTTCGGTATTTTTGTAACCATCTGGAGTCAAGCAACCGTACATCGGCATTCCCAATTGCTGTAGCATATTCAGAAGTGGTTTTGTATTGTTCACTTCCAATCCCGTTGCTCTTACTGTGGAAACTACGTATTGAATGGGTGTTTTAAATTTAGCATTGTAACTCGTGGAATCCCAGAACTCTTTACTGTGGAACAGAGTATTTAAAACCTCACGAATATTACCGTCTGTGGCGAGAAAGCGCTTTTGCAGACTGTCAACGAGAGCTTCGGGAGGGCGATCGCTAACAAAATACTGTGCCAGCTGGTAGCTAATGTGATGGGCGGTAGCAGGACTGCGAGCTAGGATATCTAGAGCTTGTTCGACTTCAGCCGCACCACTACCTTTAATCGAGTGTCCCAGAAAAACTTTATCGCTAAAATCATGCCGTTTCGGATCGAAGTAAAAAGGCGAACCATCTTCTCCGGTCGGTTGGTTAGGCGGACGATATCCCCAACCAGTCAAGATCCGTGCTAAAGTAATCACATCTTGCTGAGTGTAACCACCATCCACGCCCAGAGTGTGTAATTCCATCAACTCGCGGGCATAATTTTCATTCAAGCCTTGGTATTTACCACGAGCGCCGGGGCTACCAGGGGCAGTATTCTGCCAATTATCTAGATAATATAGCATGGCAGGATGTTGAGCCGTTGCTAAGAGCAAATCACGAAAGCGACCGAAGACGTGGGGACGAATTGCCTCTTGTTCGTAAGCTCCCACCCAGAAACGGTCTGGTCCCTTGTTAGCATCTACATTAAAGTGGTTGTACCAAAAGTCTACCATCACTTCTTGGAGTTGCCGATGACTTTCCGTTGCTCGCAATAACCGCGCTTGAACTGCTTGTTGTTCGATTAATCGACCCCTAGCACGAGCAGCTTTCTTTTCTTCTGGAGTCGGTTTTTGCTTACCCTGACGGAAGGGCTGTGATTCTCGATACAATGTAACTGGATTTAGGTATAAAGTCGGAAGCTGTGATAGTTGGGTGGTTAAATTTGGTGGTTCGGAAATGGAGTCTGGAGAGAGTTGTTCTTGAATGTAGCTGTCTACACCTATAGACTCTACTCTTTTGACTTCTCCAGGAGTAGGTCCAAAACTGAGACGATTAATAATATGCAATACTTTGGGATCAACGGGTGCAGGAGCCGCATTACTGGGGAACACTCCTCCCATTAACATAAATAGTAACAACACCAAGTATTTAAGTTTGATGCTCATAAGAAAAGTAAATATTTAATTTGTGCAGTTTTTGCTTTTTTGGGAGACATCGAGACGCAAGGAATGGAACAACAATCTCTATCTCTTCTCTGACTCCAAACAAATTCCACTCCTTATCTCAGATTACTAACGCTTGTACATATGAGAGGCGAACTTCTGCCTCTGTTGTGTATTTAAAACGTCTCGAATAGCAACAGTATTATCAAACTCCGCATCAGAAAGTTCTTGCCTAAGCGTTTTGAGTTGGTTATATTTGTCACGCACCTGTTCAGTAGAAGCAGTTCCAGACATCAATTGATACAATTCCTGTTGCGCTTGACGCACTGCCTGTCTTTTTTGGGGAATCTGCTCTTTAGCTTGCTTGCGAATTGCGTTAATTTGTTGTATCTGCTGAGGTGTTAAATTCAATTCTTGCAGCCATCCAGTAGGTTTGCTAGGATTCTGACGAGGTGAAGTTGTTGGAGTTTGAGCAACAACACCGGGTGGTGAAATGAGTTGAGCAAAGATACTTGGGCTACCAAAGGTAACGATCGCAGCCACTATAGTAGAGACGCGACGCAGCAACATAATCTATCTCCTATAATTATTAAATTAATCAGTAACGGGTTCTGTAATTGCTAATGTGTCTCCATCCTGGGAAGTACTGATTGCGCCTTGCCAATTACTTTCCATAAATCTTTCCAATTTGGCAAGTTCAGCCGCATTTGGTGGAGCAGGTATCAAGGCTTGATAACCAACTACAGCCGCGACTAAGGAAGCAGCAACAGCCGATGGAATCAGCCACATTGGACGACGAGGCGTGGGCAGCAATGTCTGACGACTGTCGCGAGCGCGAACGCGCCATTGACTTCTAGGCAATGTCTCGACATTTTGTAGAATCTGCTGTTCTAAATTTGTAGCAGATGGAGGAACTTCCGGGCGATGTTGACGCAGAAAATTCACTAAATCTTTGTCATCATTTGAAAACTGAGTCATGGCTGTACTCCCTGTTGCTGAAGAAATTGACGCATACCAGCACGAGCATGAAATAGGCGTGACTTGACAGTTCCTACGGGAATCTCCAAAATTTGGGCAACCTCTTTTTGAGGCACTTCCTCCAAATCATGCAAAACTAGAATTGTGCGATGTTCAAAACTCAAGCTTGCCAGTCCCCGTTGTACCAAGTCTTGATAGTGCAGATCCATCAAATCAGGCGCATCTTGTTGGATAGGAGTCTTTTCTTTGAGAGTCTGCAATTGAGTCCGCCCTTGAACTGTTCTTTGTCTTTGATCGGAAGCCACATTCCAGGCTATCCGGTAAAGCCAGGAGGAGAATTGTGCCGTTCCCCGAAACTTGGGTAAACCTTTCCAAGCCCGCAGAAACACTTCCTGAACCAAATCATCCAGGGAAGATGGATCGCACAGTTGATAGAGGATTGATCTCACCCTTTGCTGATGGCGACGGTAAAGCCGCCGAAAGTATTCTGATTCACCCCGGAGACATCGTTGCACCAGGTAACTATCTGATTCATCTTCCGATTTCCCATCAAATTGACTATCGTTTGAAACCTTGGTTGGCACAACTAACACCTAAGGAGTCCCCCCCATCCTTTTTCTTGCTTTTACTTATATGACTGGGTGAGTGAGAGAAAGGTTCAATCGTCAAAGGGAGTGCTGTATTTTCCCAGGGGTTTTAATGCAATTTGTGCGCTCGCCACCTTAATTACTGCAACTAGTACACGGGGCGTGGAAATAAACCTACCATTCACTCATTGCTATAAAGCTTGCAACTCAGGCTTTTTTCACTCGTCTACGTACAGGAGTATGGGCTCGGTTGCACGCTTAGCGCTCCTGATGGCGCGATCGCTTCTAGCATAAAAATTTTTGATGTACTGTAATTTGACATGTTACGTCACAAACAGTTAATATATAAACAAAGTCGTAATGATTCCGCATTTTCTGTTTGATATAACGTGTATCAAAATACTGTGTGCGAAAGAATATTTAAGTAATTTGTGAGTTAATTATGGTGAAAATTGTTGGCATTGGTGGCAGTTTGAGATCTGAGTCCTATGCTCAAATGGCTTTAAACATAGCAGCACAAAGGGTAGAAGCTTTGGGTAGCGAAGTCGAAATTCTCGATTTGCGGCAATTGCAATTACCTTTTTGCAATGGAGGAGAGGAATATCCCGATTATCCAGATGTCCAGCGGTTACGCGATGCAGTCAGTGGCGCAGACGGTCTAATTTTGGCAACTCCAGAGTATCACGGCGGTGTGAGTGGTGTTCTCAAAAATTCCCTTGATCTAATGAGTTTTACGCAGTTGTCTGATAAAGTAACGGGAGTGATTAGCGTGTTGGGAGGGCAACCTAACAGTAATGCTCTCAATGAACTCCGACTGATTATGCGGTGGGTACATGGTTGGGTTATTCCAGAGCAAATTGCTATTGGACAAGTGTGGAAAGCTTTCAGTCCCGAAGGGAAATTACTAGATGAAAAGCTTTCTCAAAGGTTCGACCAATTTGCTCAAAGTTTAGTTGAAAATACTCGTAAGCTGCGAGGTGTTTCGTAACAAAATAATCACCAGTACCGTGAGTTATAGAATTTTGCCTCACGCATAGACAAGGTAGCGCGTTGGTGAGCTAGCGTTGCAGGGGGCTCACGCCCGAGCTCACAGCGACTGGCGAAAGGGTTCATTAGCTTGAAGTAACTGCCGCGCGAAGAATAACCTTGAGCTTTGGTCAAAAATATCAATTTATCTCGCACTCTATGCGATGAATTGGAGTGCGATCGCCCACTATAATTCAGCACCTTTACGGCAAGGTAGCAAGATTATTGACTTCCTTGGTGTCTGGGCTGCTTATGAAATGAGGAGTAGATATTACTGAAATTAGGTTAGAGCAAATTGAGCAAGTTAAAGCGATCACCTGCGGATACAAAAATTTCGAGTGTGTTGAATGCACCCTCGCCATTAAGGAATACTTAGTATCACAAAGTATCAACGGTAAGTAGATTAAGCTCTATACTGGCTCCGGAATAGGTAGAGATAGCTGCATTTATGATGATAGTGTCCCAGGCGATGCTATTTCTATAAATGGTCGCCATCAAGCCATCTCTATATACATTAATGAAGTAGAAACTATTTTTGACAATCATCATCACAATGGTATTTGTAGAACTCAATGGATGGCAAATCTTTTATTTCATGGCAAAATTTATGATGGTAGAGAGTTTCAGATAACCGAAGAATATTTTTGAATAGAGACAAGTTATATGAGAGAAATTACTCAGAATAAATTAGAGGTAAAAGCAGAATATTTCTATGAAATGCTGCAAAGCATCAAAAAGCGTCCCGGAATGTACTTAGGGAAATGTTCAATTACTCGTTTAAAGTCATTTTTAGATGGATACATAGCAGCAAGGCAAGATTTAGGTTTCTCCTTAACAGGACAAGAACGACATTTCGAGAAGTTTCAAGAATGGGTACAGGAGAGATTTGAGATTAAATCATCTCAAGGATGGGATAGCATAATTCTTTTCTATTCGGCTGATGAAAAAGATGCGCTCAATAACTTTTTTGAACTTTTAGAAAGTTTTTGCAATGGGGAGAAAGCTTCAAGAGGCTAACGGTAAGCACATTAAGCTCTATACTGGCTTTGGAATAGGTAGAGACAGCTACATTTATGATGATATAGCAATCCTCCGCTTTCTTTGTGAAAATTTCGCACAGCGAGGATTCCCGAAAACTTTTACGAAGTCGGGAATTTTGTTGTTCAGAATGATTTAGGACTGCTCTCGAAGCCTCAAGAGCCTGCTTCAACGAATAAATGCCTTAACTGAACGGTATTGGAGTATATTATTCATTATCTGATTCAGCAAATAACGATTTTAAATCTTGACGACCACTAACCACTCGTAAAATTTCAATACCATCAATGACTTGGTAGATAATTATATATCCATCCAGTGGCAAACCACGCAATGATGGTCTGATATGATCATAACTGCGCCCCATCTTCGGAAAATTTGCTAAGTTCTCACACTTTTTATTAAACTCTTTAAATAACTTTTCTCCTGCTTCTAGATTGCGCGAAAGAAAGTAATCTGCAATTTGATTTAAATCTCTACTCGCAGATGGTGCAATTATATATAGACTCATTCCTTTTTCTGACGCGCCCTTTGAAACCTTTCGAGTATTTCCGTTACTACAGTCTCACCATCCAAACCTTCCCCTCGTTCAAGTTCTGCAATGGCGACATCTACTTTATCACGAGTTTCTTTTATCCACTCGGCATACTCAGTGTTTAACTTTTCTAAGAGCCGAAATGCTGTATCAATTACTTCTTCTGGTTGTGTATATTTACCTGTAGCAATTTGAGCTTGGATAAATTGCTCATGTTCGGGTTTTAAGGAGATGTTCATTTGTACCTCTGTTTTAACTAAAATGTTTAAAACCTTGATTTATTTTCCTGACTTACGAGTGAAGATTCAGTATTCATCGAATTTGGAAGTTGGTAAATCTCCTTCTTTCAAGCCCCTAGCTTATAGCTAAGGGTTAGTGACTACATTTGCTTATATATTTGTTATTATATCACTTGGTTATTATTGCTCGATCTGGCGCGGTATCTATTG
>JAQYWO010000092.1 GCA_029379215.1 Rhizonema sp. PD37 | reverse complement strand
AATTTATATAGTTTGGGTTGTCTGGCTCGATATACTTAATACTTTATTTTATGATTTTTAGTATGAAAATTGTTTATATTGCTTTAAATAGCCATCTTCTTCAATTTCATAATAAGAAGAATACAGGAGCGTTATTCGCATTTTAGTTAAAATAGCTATATAGCACTTGTAAATCAGTCATGAATTTCTCTGTGCTTATCTTCTCTCCAAGTCGCTTCCCGAAAAGCCGCTCCGTGAACGTATTCGTCGTTAGACGTGGTGTCAGGCAAGGAAACGGACATATTGCAAGGCTGGGGAGAACCTCCTACGCAAGTTCCTATCATTTCTTAATTACATGCATTTGGACCATAGAGTGTAGCACCTAGTAAGGTTTTCACACTAACGCAAACTTTGGGATTACTTGTAGTTCGAGGCGTGAATGTAATGTAACCTAATTGTCCACTTACCACAGATGCATCGTAATTAAACTGTACTCGATAATATTGATTAGAACTTTGACTCATAGTAGAAGTAAATTTTATATACTTAGAATCTTTATCAATTAAGGGTTGCCAAGTTGTCGTTGAACAAGTGTTATCAGAAGGAACAGGTTGCACAGAGGATAAAACTTGGGTATTATCATCGCTGAAGCAAACTTGCCAGGAAGTTTTTTCGCGTTGAGCATTAGCTTGAGCATTACGTATTAATACTAATGTTTGTTTTTGTGCGGTACTCAAACGCTGTCTATTTATGAATCCCAGCCACCCTGGAATTGCGATCGCCGATAATATGCCAACCATAATAACGACAACAAGTAATTCGAGCAGAGTGAACCCAGCTTCTGAAGACATTGATAGCGATTGATTGTTCATCTTTTATGTAAAAACTATTAATTATTAAGGAACTTTATTGATCACACCACGGATAAGTACTTGGGTTTGCAAAACTGGACGAAAATTATCAGCTGTTACACCTGGTTTTCCGTTAGCATTACCTCTGAGATAGAGAATTACATCTTGGTTAAGACCAGTTGGAGTCGTTGCTAATGTTGCTGTAGTTGGTACAGCAGACCTTACACAAGCAAAGAAACTATTGGAGCTAGCAGTCGTGGCTGTAGCCTTCGGACTAGGGACATGGTTTGAGTCACATGGAGGAACATTCACACCAGTTGCATTAGGAGCATCGACAAAATCTACTAAGACATCAGGAGTATTGCTTGCCAAGGGAGAAGTAGCTTGTAAGTTAGTAGCAGTATTAGCAGTAGCATTAGTTTGAAGAGGCCATGTTTGAAAAGTAGTCCCGCCTTCTTTTGATGGGTCTACATATCCTTCTGATTGTATAAGGTTGCTAGCAGGATCTCTATACTTATGTAGCGTATATCTTGTAATCCTAGATTTTCCCGACCATATATTGCCAGAGTTATCTGCTGATTGTAGATAAACTACTAGTTCATAGGTGCGACGTTTGATTAAAAGGTCGTTACATTCTTGTTTTAGTGCATCAGTAGCAAAAATGCTGCAATTGGTGGGCATTTGACCGTCAGGTATTATTTCTGGTTTCCAAAAAGCTATGACGGGTGTCTGATTAGCAAATGTTGGCAGATAATTTGCTAAACCTGGGCAATAATTTGCGTCTTGAGGATTCCCTTGAGCCGTGTTTTGCAGACAATTACCGTCATAGACATACACAGCTTCCCGCAGTTCTTTTGAAATAAAATCCGAAGCCCTTTGCATTTCTTGTTGAGTTTCATCGCGAGCAGCTTCTCGATGGTCTATTTGTAGGATCTCTATGACGAGTGATAGTAGAACTACAATTATCAAAGAAGCAATGACAATTGCTACTAAAAGTTCTATGAGGGTAAATCCTGCTGTTTTGCTTTTTTTAGAATAGACCCAGAACCAATTCAAGAGAAATTTCAAACGTTTTGCGGTCATATTGATTGAGCCTGATTAAAACAGCAAAAACTATCTACACATATAACTAGGGTGAAGCTGATGATTGTTGTAAGAAGCTTCTATATTGAGTTAAAGAGTCTTTGATATCGCTCCGGACTATTGGGATGTACATAACAGCTAAAGGGAACTTTCGCTGATTTCCCTGCTCCGTCGTGAACTTAAGAGAGGCTTGAGTTGTTTGCAAACTAGATTGACCTTGAGCTAAAGCTGAATAAACCCTTACTCCCATCTGAAAGGCAACGGCTTGCGCTGGGGTTCCAGAATTTATTGCTCTAGTGCGGAATGTTTGGACGTAAAATTCAGGTTTGCCATCACCGTTGATGTCAACGGCACAAGCATTAGACGAGGCAGGGGTAGTACATGTTGTTGGAAATGAGGTAGGTGCAGGGACTGCATCCGGTAGACCTGTTCCCCCATCAGGGGGTAAATCTTTATTATTGTCATTAATGTAATTTCCCCTCTCGACTAATACTCGCACTTTATCAACTTGAAGTTGAGCCAGTTGCATTGCCTGTTCAGCTTTTTGATTTTGAACACGAGTACCTACTGCCAAAAAGATTGGAGGAGTAATTGATACAACAAGAACAGTAATTACTATGATCGCCATTAGAGATTCTATGATGGTAAATCCCTGTTCAGAGTGGCTTTTAGCTAATAACTTTTGTAACTCAACATAAGTTTTGAGTTGTCTTAAGCGATCTAAGTTTCGTCTTCTTAGTAGCATTTTATTCTCCTATTGCTTAAGGCTTTAAGGACAAGTGGCAGCAGGATCAATACGATTACCATCAGTATTCTTTGCACACCGTAAATTCTTCACATACGAGTCGTCTAAAGATAATTCACGGTAAATTTCACTTCGAGTTGTCCCGGAAACGGCGAAGCGCTGAGCTACAGGACCGGCCGTTTGATATTGTAGAGCGACATCATAACCCCAAAGGCGGTTTGGCGGCTGGTAGTACCGTATATATTCTTTTTGCGTATCAGGGGTTTGACTAGGTTCCCACGCATCTTGGTCATAACTACCAGTGGCTTGAGTGCTGAATCTTAACTGTATGAAAGCTCCAGACAAAAAGAGATTTTGCGCATCCCAGTTTTCAATCATCCGAGGGAAGTTGTGAAAACCTCCATAAGACTGCCCTCCTTGAGACGGGATAATATTTTGGACGATCGTCGCATTTACACGGGTTTGAGTCGCTACACTAAGACATTTCAAAGTTGTACTGCACTTTCCATCTACATTTGCGAATCTTAAGTAGCTATCAGGGAAATTGCCATCACCACTAGCTAAGACTTTATATTCTACTGGCGTACTACCAGACTTGATGTAATTTGGTGTACCATTTACAGAAACTTGAACAGGAGATAGGGGGTCAGAGGGATTTTCCCGCACCCAATCATTGTTAGTCAATGCTTTATTAGCACCAAATACTGTGTTGTTAGTTATGGCAAAGTAAGGGCGATTTTGGTTGAGATAAGAAGTCCACTTTGCTGCGGTATTGCAACCATAATATTTAGCTATGTTTAACGCAGGAGGATTTGTTGAAGAAAGAGGATCGGAGCCAGCGTATATAATACCGTCCTCTATAGTGCCGTCACAAAAGTTATTTGAAAGGATAGTGACAGCATCACCAAGAACCTCAGTCGGACGCCAAAAATCTCCTGACGTTGTCGATGTCGGTACAGTAGCAAATCTATCATCTTTCGTTGTTCTGTTGTAGAAGTTGCTCCAGTCATTCAGAAGCTTGCCATCAGGTGAATTGCCTTTGAACTCCTCCACTAAACTGCTGGTATTGTTAGTTCCATCAGTGCTATGGAGATTAAAATCTCCTTGAATATAAACAGGATTATCAGAAACAAAAGACATCCCTGCAGAGCTGTTACCGCGATTTATACTAGAGCCATTTTTCAAACGAAACCCATAAGGACGACGATCTGGATCAGGAAAATAGTCTACAGGTTTGGTCGTAATACCGTTGTTTGTTGGGTTGACTGTACTGATATCTGGATCTTTAGCACTAGTGGGGCGTGCATCCATCGTCGTTGTTCCTGTAGGAATTGCAGGTCTAGCAATCCCATCTTCCCTGACGGCATCTTCCCGAAAGGCGTAGACAAGACCATTAGGAGGAGAAGCGTTAGTATTCGTAGCGGTATTGTCGTTAATAGGTAGCCATGTATCACTACCTGGAGCGGATGTATTTCGCAGTAGATTTAGATCAATGTCTAACGTTCGCACATTCATCATCTCCCGACCGTTAAACAAGGCGGCATCTTTGAAGGCGACCTGGTAGTATTTCGTATTATTACTTGCATCAACATACTCAACTAAGTTGTTTAAGTTGGGCGTGTTGCTATTCGGTAAGCTTCCTGGCTGACCCGGAATAGTGCCGATACTGCTGGTAACTTCGGTTCTGGGAATATTCCAAACACCTGTATTTGGACTAATACTGATGCTTGTGAGGTCTAAGTCTGTTACAGCTTTATATATGTAAGGAGCACCAGTTGTTGGTAATAGATTATTAACTGCATTGATATATTGGTCAGACCGACGCAATTCGTCGGCGTGTGGAAGCATTGGGAAAATGTAATACAATGCATCATATTTGACGTCAGAAGCACACAGTTTATCTAAAGCAGTTGCTGATGCATTAAATGTCGTTATATTACTACAAATGTAACCAGTCTTATTTATTCGATCTAATTTTACTTGTTCCTTTGTAGCAATTAGCCGTGCTAGTTGAATCAACTTATTCTTTATAGAACCGTATGTAGGGTCACTGTCAGTAATGTTGTCATTCAGTGCTTTGATAGCTTGATCTGGTTGATTAGCTGAAACACCACTGGCTTTACTTGCTAAAGCTCCATTTAGATCATCTAGAAGTTGCGTGCTAGCTGCTCCCCAGTTTTGGCTGTAGTCATAGCTGTTAAGATAGTTAATGTTATAAGCAAGCATTCCCAATAGACAATTCGCCGTATCAACGTAGGATTGATCAGAAATACTGGAGCCAAGATTTAATGGGTTAGGAATACCTGAGTTGGAAATCGCTCTCCGCAGATTAGAAAAATCCCCATACTTTGTCAATTCAAAATAGGGATGAGTTGTTGATCCTACTAAAGAAACTGCTGGTGACGATGCCGTATCTTGGTAAGCAGGAAAGGCACCATAGGGATCTCCGGCAAAGTATGCCAGGTTCAACCGTGCGTTAACTAGAGCAGTATTGGTGATCACGTTGTTAGGAATACTAAACTCCCAACCATTCGTTCCTCTACCTGTAAAAAAGTCGTTAACTAACGGAGTACCACCGACGTTAGCTTTGAAGTTCATAGTTTCAAACGTGGAACTCCTTTTGAGTGTTTCTGCAGTACCGGGATGAACCGTAGTTGCCAGACAAGCAACAGGGGTAGTTCCACTTCCACTTTTATAGTGGTAAACGGCAGTCGCTTGAACAGCAGCGACATTATCTCTTTGAGTGCGACGCTGAAGAAACTCGTCTTCTCTACCAGTTGGCAAGTTCGTTGCAGTTCCCAGTGGATTGCTCAATTCCAGCCTTTGTCCCACAATCAGTCGCAAACCGCCTCTAACTGCTCGTCGTTCCCAATACCCATCTAAGCCCAGATCTTCTGGACTTGTTGGATCTAGAGGTATATCCCTAGTGAGAGCACTGTAATTCGAATCTGTGGTGGGGATATTCTCGCCAATTTTATTACCTGCTGGTATCTTAATTTGACTATTATAAGTCGGACCGGGTCCGTAACGGTTATCAGCCCGATAAGTGTCATCTAGGTAAGGTGGAGTAGCTTCTTCATTGAAAATTCTTTTCTTTTGAAAAAAAGAGCTTGTTATCCATTGTTGATCTCTATAAGATGTATTTTTTTTATCTGTACCTCGGGCTTGAAATTTGTCTTGTGTAAACAAAGCAACTGGATCGAGTGCAAGACTGTCTGGTTGAGTTGCACCTGTCTCAAAAGAATCAGTTACAGAATCTGAATTTGGTGTGGGTTTAAATAGTACATCTAATGTACTCGTGCTACTTGAGGGAGCAATGCCATCTCCGTTATATAAGTCAAATTTTGAGTTACCAACGAATGATTGATTGTTAAGTCTACCAGCGATGAATTGACCTTGAAAAGTAGTATTATTAGAATTATCTAAATATTGGCTAGCTGTTATTTTAGAATCGCCGGCTGAAGTATTAACACAAGAAACAGGGGCACTCAGTAAGTAGCCTTTAAAGGCTGTACTACCTAAAAAGAAACTACTATCAGTGTGCATAGCTCCGTTCCAATTAAATTGTGGACCGTTGAATACTTCTAAATCGTAGCGGAAGTAAGCGCCCCATTTGTTAGCTTTATCTGCTTGCCTATCTTGTTGTAACTCTAGTGTTGCTACGCTTCTATTTGGTTTGTCTGGGTTGTCAACAACAAAGGCAGTAACTTGAAAAGTTTTAGCTAAAGTAGCGGAAGTAATAGGCTCCCAGTCTTTTTCATTTGAAGATAATGCAATAGTAGTACCACAATTTGTTTTTGAGGAATTGTTAGTATTTACTGGTCCGTTACGTACAACAAAATAAGGAGCTTTGTTTGCAGAACTATCTGTAAAAGAAGTTGTATTAGTCCCAGTAGTTTTTGCTTGTTTTTTAAAAATAATTGAATAAGCAATAGTTTTCTTATTTGGAGAAGTAAGAGTTGTATTATTTTGTGTAAAATACCAGCCAATGCCAGAATTATTATTAGCGTCTTTAAAACCTACTAAGCGTGTCTCATCAGGTAGAGTATAAATATCAGACTCTGAACTAGAGGAGGGTGCTTCAAGTAAACTCTGTAGTTTTGAATCTGAAACTACCCCAGAAGGTTTTCGAGTATCTTGTCTGAAAAGATACTCAAGCTTTGCTTTAGCTCTGTCAATTGCTGGCGTAGCTGAATTGTAAATGACTTGCTGCTGACGTTCGCTAATCACCTGACTGCTACGAGTGAAAGTACGAAAGACTAAAGCTGTGATTACTAAAGTCACAACCAAGATTAACATAACTGTTGTTGGCAGAACAAACCCACCCCGGCGTTGTTGATGAGAGTTTCCAAGAAAAATACGCAATAAAAGTTTAGTATTTAAAATTATTAGAGCTTTGCTTGATTTGACAACTCCTCGTAGAAAACGGCTAAATAGTCTGGTGTATTTATGCAAAAGGCGGGTAAATGCTCTGGTGCGTTTATGCTTGGTCATGAGTGCACTATTACAACTAAGCTAAGAGTACCCTCTTGACTTGCAAAAACTATCACTGTAAAAGTACAGAAACTTGATGAAGCTTTTGTAAGTTTTGATGGCGTATTTTCATGTACTTTAAATTTCTCTAGATAATATCTACAGGATGAGAAAGACAAATTTAAACCTTAATAGTGATTGAGGTTAATTCCTGCTTGTTTTGCCATTGCTTTCAACCCTTTAATATCCAAAGTTTTGATTGCTTTAGTTTCAAAAGAGAGATTTTCTTGAGACTACCAAATGTGCTTAGCTGACAAGTTAGCTTGCTGAACACTTGGTGCAACAGTGGGAGTAGGCAATAGTAAAGGACTTATAGCCCAATACAATTCAGTTAAGGAAATTAATCTGTTGAGTCAGGCAAGGGGGCAAAAAGGCAGAGGTGAAAGAAATAATGGACGTTGTTAACTCTTCATCTCCCCTGCTCCCCTGCTCCCCCAACGAATAAAAGTCTTAACTGAACCGTATTGACTTATAGCCATTCTCAGTCAAATCCCATATACTCTCGCCCTCTCCCAAGCGCGTGTGTGATACCATTTCACGAAAATCTTGATACTGTATTTGCTTCCCCTGCATCCCCTGCTCCCCGCCTTTAAGCGTCTGCTCTTTGGGCAATCGCTTGCTATACAAAAGCTCTAGAACTCAGAAATAGCAAATATTTTCGGAGAGTGACAGAAGAGGAATATTTACCTTTTTGCTGGTTATAGCAATTAGAAAAAAGAATGCGACAGATACCATGTAGGGGCGATCTTCGTAGCGTAAAGCCTACGGCATAGCTGCGCTTAGAGTGAGTCCTCGAGCGTCACGGCTGTTCGCCCTTACGATGGGTTCATGTGTTGCAAACATTTTTGAAATCGGTATAGTTGGCATTTACCAGATATGACACGAATTATTAGGTATTTTTTGAAGATTGTATAGAAACACAATCAGCCCTTACACCCAATTTTCTGTTACCTGTGAGTTCTTATAGTTATCTGGGTATTCTAAGCGTGAGGAGAAGGGATCGTTCTTTATTAGTTCTCAAGCAGTCACGCCTTACTGATAAAGCACTATTACTATCAATCTATATTTTCTCAAGATGACGAGATATGACTACACTCATTAGCTTTACTGTAGCTATTTGCACCTACAACGGCGCAAACCGTTTACCCGAAGTTTTGGAGAGGTTACGAACACAAGTTGGTACCGAAAACTTTCACTGGGAAGTTATTGTTATCGATAACAACAGCACAGACAACACTGCCAAAATTGTCCAAGAATATCAAAAAAACTGGTCCGCCACTCATCCCTTACTATACTACTTGGAGACGCAACAAGGTGCAGGTTTTGCTAGAAAAAGAGCAATTTGTGAGAGTCATGCAGAACTAATTGGTTTTATTGACGACGACAACTTTCCCGCATCAAACTGGATTTCTGCCGCTTATGCTTTTGCACAAAAGTATCCAAAAGCAGGTGCCTTTGGTAGTCAAATTTCTGCTGATTATGAAGTGCAACCGCCAGAGAGCTTTGAGCGGATTGCACCATTTTTAGCAATTACAGAACGTGGATCGCAGCCTCTACTGTACAACCCGCACAAAAAATTACTACCGCCCTCAGCTGGACTTGTCGTACGTAAAAAAGCTTGGCTAGAAAGTGTTCCCAACGTCTGTAGTTTAACAGGTAGAGTAACAGGAAATATGCTCACCAGTGAAGATTTAGAAGTTTTATCTTATATCCAAAAAGCTGGCTGGGAAATCTGGTACAATCCGGCAATGCAGCTTTCTCATAAAATCCCAAGTTGGCGCTTACAAAAAGACTATTTAATCCCATTTTTTCGTGGTATTGGACTCAGCCGTTATGTCACAAGGACGGTTGGTGTTAAACCTGGGATAAAACACTTAGTAATATTTGCTTACATGAGTAACGATCTGCGAAAAATTTTCTTTCATTTGCTTAAATATCGTCACAAATTAAAGACTGACATAGTAGCGGCTTGTGAACTACAGCTAATGTTTAGTAGCTTATTCAGTTCTATTCACTTATGGAAAAATGGATACTTGAAAACGAGGGAACAATGAATTCTATTGATTTTACTATAGCAATTCCAACTTACAACGGTGCAAGCCGATTACCGTGGGTTTTAGATCGGTTACAAATTCAAACAGGAGTAGAAAATCTTAACTGGGAAATTATTGTTGTTGATAATAATAGTATAGATAATACAGTAAAGATTGTTCAAGACTACCAAAAAATCTGGAACAAACGGTTTCCATTGAAATACCACTTTGAACCTAAACAAGGAGCCGGATTTGCTCGACAACTTGCCATTGAAGAAGCAAGGGGACAAATCGTTGGTTTTTTAGATGATGACAATATACCTGCCTACAATTGGATTATAGAAGCCTATAAATTTGCCGAGCTTCATCCCCAAGCCGGAGCATACGCTAGCCAAATCCACGGTGTCTTTGAAGTAGAGCCACCAGAAGAGATAAAACCTATTTTATTTTACCTTGCTATTACTGAAAGAGGTAATGAACCTCATATATATGAACCTCGTCAAAAAGGATTTCCTCCTTCATCTGGTTTAGTGGTGCGTAGAAATGTGTGGAAAGATAATGTTCCCCAGCACCTTTTTTTAGTAGGTAGAGTTGGCTCATCCATGTTAGGAAGTGAGGATGCTGAAGCTTTACTATATATTCATCGAGCTGGGTGGCAAATTTGGTATAACCCAGCGATGGAAGTAGATCATATTATCCCAGCTTGGCGATTAGAAAAAAATTACTTAATCTCCTTAATGTGTGGTATTGGTTTAGCTCGTCATCATTTGCGTATGCTACTACTAAAAAGTTGGCAAATACCGTTTGCTTTTATTATTTATTTTTTGAACGATTTATACAAATTAGGAAGTTATTTTTTGAAGAATAGAAAATATTTACAAAGTCATATTATAACTGCATGTGAAATGAAACGACTTATGGCTACCTTTTATAGTCCTTTCTTTTTATTGCTAATAAGACTTAAAAAACATTTTCAGTTTAATTAACTGATTATACTTATTATTTTAATAAACTTACTATAGACTACATAAAAATTATTTTTTTGAAGGAAGATATGCATATTATTGTTTTAGAGAATGAGGCATCTTCTTTACGTGGCGGTCAAGAAAGAAGCTTATTAGATGTTTGTCGCGGTCTTTACAATCGGGGACATAGTATTAGCCTGCTCTACGTAAAAGAAGGCGACTTACTTGAAGATTACCGTGATTTCTGTTCTGATTTATTCATGATTAATAGCTATAGAATTGAACGTAAGAAAATTTTCCAATACGTAAAAGACTTTTCAAGGTATAATGTATCAAAAAAAAATGGACATACAGTAGTTTATAGTAACCAATACCATGATAGCTTTTTCGCTTATACTTTAGCGTTATCCAAAAATCTTCCTTTTGTTTGTCATCTTCGATTACCTCCACCTCCACTTAAAACACTTGGTATTCAATGGGGTCTAGGAATGCAAGGTGCAACTCGGTTAATTGCAGTTTCCCAGCAAACGAAAGTTGATTGGGTAAGTAAAGGATTTAAAGAAGATAAGATCGATGTAGTTTATAACGGTATTAATACTGAAATATTTCAATCATCACCAGATATAAATATAGCTAAAACTAAATGGGGTTTTTCCGAAGACACTATAATTATTTCTTATGTCGGGAGATTGGATAAAGAAAAAGGATTAGAAATACTGATGAGGGGGTTTAAATTATTTTTAGATAGACATACAAACGCTAAGTTATTAATTGCTGGAAAACCATTATGTCAAAATGACAACTACAAAAAACAACTACAACAGTTAACAACTGATTTAGAAATTCAAGAACATGTTATCTTTGTTGGTCATCTAAAAAATACGATTTCTCTTTACCAAATAAGCGATATTACAGTCCTAGCTAGTTTACATTCTGAACCTTGTGCTAGAACAATTATTGAGTCAATGGCTTGTGGAACTCCTGTAGTAGCTAGCCGAACTGGAGGAAATCCGGAAATTTTGACAGATGAGTTTCAATCATGGCTTTTTGAACCAGGAAACGCACAAGATTTAGCAGATACGTTGAATCTTGTCTTGAAGCAAAAACATTCGGAACCTCAGTTAAGCTTCAGGTGCAGAAAACACGTCTTATGTAATTTCCATTTAGATAGAATGGTTGATTGTGTTGAGCAAGTTTTTTTACGGAGTTTTAAAGGTTAGTATTTTTAGCCTGGATGAGAGATGGCTTATTGAGAATAGTGAAACTTAGCCTCTAGCTAGCAGCGTTTTTGCTGCTAGCAGCAGATAGAAGAAACACATTCGATCTAATTACCTAAAAAGCTAGCTATGTAGGAGTTTCATAATGTGTCTCTTAAAAGTTGCACGTACCTTGGTATTAGTAATGATTAAGGTTAATCCCAGCTTCCTTCGCCATTGCTTCTAACCCTTTGCTATCTAGGGTTTTGATTGCTTTCGTAGACAGCTTAAGCCTTACCCAGCGGTTTCCTTCCGACCACCAAATACGCTTGCTTTGCAGGTTTGCTTGCTGAACGCGCTTGGTACGACGGTGGGAGTGGGAGACAGCGAAGGCGTTATTTGCCTTTTTACCAGTAAGTTCACAGCGACGAGACATTGCAATAATCTCCAAACTATAATTTGAGTACAACTTTTCTATTTTAGAGACAATCTTCGGTTTTCTATAACGGCTTTACTGTTTGTCTGTCTGTCTAAGGGCAATACTACTCAGATTTTGGGTTGATAGTACCAGGAACTTGAGGGCGATCGCCGCAGCCTTGGTTCTGGGCAAAGTGGGCGAGAGCCTATGCTGAGAGATAAAATCACGTATGCGTAATTTCTGCTAAGGGCAGGTTTTAGATAATCTTGGATGTACCCAGATATCTAGATGAAACCCTTACCCACTCCAAAACTGTGGTCTATACATATGAAAATCGCTGTAAGGTTCAAGAGGCGATCGCAAACTATCTCTTGACTACATTTGTTCTATTCACAAATTCACCACTACATCTGTTAGTGGACGGTGCAAGAACTACTTTATGTGTAAATCTTTGCTCTTTAAAAACTTAGACGTTTTAAAATTTGCTGTACAGAACCATACATTTCACCTGTCAAACCTTCAAGTTCATGCTCGATGTCTTCCCAACGACCAAGTTTACTCGTCCATTTCCCATTAGATAATTGTCTGGCGGCGTGGGTTGGTTCTCCATCAGAAGTAGCGTATATTGCGATCTTCTCAAAACCTGCTTCCAGCTCCGAATTATCACAAAGTTCATACCCTAAACTTTTGTATGCTTGAATAAAAGCTGACATAGTTAATTCTGCTGTTACGCCTTCTACCCAGTAATACATGTTATCTGGGTCAAGAGGACTCCACCATCGGTCGTCCTCACCCGCAGCCCAAGCGAAACAATTGTATGATGAACTTTGTCTGCTGGTTACGAAATACCTAGTGCTCGATAAGTTGGGAAACTTGTTCTCTTTATAGCTTTCCAACCTACCATCTGTAGCCATTCGCTTTTCCCCATTCAATCCAAGCTTGAGCCATTTGCCTAAGTCTGCCTCGCTGTTCGGGTTTGACAGGGTTTGCTCCGGTAATTGCACTTAAAGCCCAAAACCAATGGTCTGGCTCACGCTCAAGTTCGCGCATAATTAAAGGTACAACAGGTTGTCCTATGCCGATGATTCTTTGATAAGCAGGGTGTATCGATATTTTGGAAGTAACGGAGAGCATTCCTGTCTCACGTCGCCATTGCTCCACTAATTCTAAAAATATAGTTTCTATTTCTGCGGTTTCAATAACTGGATAACGGTAAGGTGACATTTAACTTCTATTGAGGTTTAAGACTAAGAAACTGCATTAATAATTATCCTGGAAATAGTGTGATGAATTCATCAACATTTATGCTGTTCCTTGGCGATCGCAGTTTCAACAGTCTGATTTCCTGTATGAATGAATATGTATAGCGGGTTACTTTTAATTGAAGCGCATCACATTGTAAAGGCGAACGGCAGCTTTCGCCGCCGTTCATAAGTTCGGAGGTGAGGTTCTATTTCACCGCTTCTTCAGTCAACTTAGTTAACACGTCATTAGATCGCTCCACAAAAGATTTCATCCCTTCAGCATCAAAGCCTTTTTGAGACATAAGAGCCAAATCGTAAATGTGTTGGCAAATCATATTCACCAATGCTCCAGTTGGGGATGAACCACCATCTTGAATAATACTCCCTTGACTGAGACTAGCTAAATGCTGAATCAGGGGGTGAGCAGTATTCACCAGTAAAATATGATCTTCAGGAAACTCTATCTGTTGCTGTTGCATCATAGAACTCATTTCCCGCATGCGACGCATAAATTCTGGTAAAAGCACCATTGCGGGTGGTGTTCCTTGGGGATCGTCAGATTTCAAAGCTTCGGAGCGGATGTTTAGTCTAGGCTTATTGAGAGCTTTCTCAAATAGCTCTTTCACCGTCTCACTCCGGGTTTTATTCGTCTTCGGATCGACAATTTCCCCAGCTTTGTCTTGATCTAACAGAGTGTTATCCAAGTCAGAATCTACCCGTGTAAATTTGACATCCTGATACTCCTGCTCAAGGAAATTGATGAAGTGAGTGTCGATAAAGGAGTTCATAAACAGAACTTCCAAACCTTGCTTTTTATGCAGTTCTACATAAGTCGCTTGCGTCACTTCATCAGTACAGTAGAAGACACGGTTTTTGTGGCTTTCTGGGTTGCGTTCTAAATACTCTTTCAAAGTTGTGTAGGGCAATTGGGACGCAGTCTCACCTGTTTTAGGGGTAACTTCTTCCCAAGCATCACCTTCTTGAGTTTGTACCTCAACCTCTGGAGTGACTGCCGGCTCTTCTTGAGTGCTAACCGTTTCACGAGTCGTGCGGAAGATGATAATGTCTTCGACTTGTTTTTTAAATTTCTCGTCGTTAAGAACGCCAAATTTAACAAAAGTACCCAAATCTTTCCAAGCACTAATATACTGTTCGCGGTTGTCGCGGTAAAGTTCTTTCAGGCGATCGCCCACTTTCTTCGCAATGTACTCGCCAATTTTCCGCACGGTGCGATCAGTTTGTAAAGCACTCCGCGACACGTTCAAAGGGATATCAGCACTATCAATCACACCCCGCATAGGTAACAGAAATTGGGGAATAATTTCCTCACAGTGCTCGCTGACAAAAACTTGATTGCAAAACAGCTTGATTTGCCCTTTGGTGACATCGACATCTGGCTTCAATCTGGGAAAATACAAAATCCCGTTGATGATAAAGGGATAATCCGTATTCAGATGCACCCACAACAGAGGTTCTTCTTGGAAAGGATACAGGTAGCGATAGAACTCTAAATAATCTTCCTTACTCAGGTTGTGGGGAGACTCGCGCCACGTTGCTTTCTGCCGATTTAATACTTCACCATCCAACTTGATGGGTACTGGCATGAAGTCGCAGTATGTCTTGATCAGCTGCTTAATGCGTGGTGTTTCTAAATATTCCTCTTCTTCATCTTGGAGTGTGAGGGTAATAGTGGTACCGCGAGTTGTGCGGGCTGAGTCTGACAAAATGAACTCTGGAGAACCGTCACAACTCCAGTGAACCGCCTCTGCACCTTCTTTGTAAGACAGAGTATCAATTTCGACTTTCTTCGCCACCATGAAGGAGGAGTAAAAACCGAGACCAAAGTGACCGATAATTGGTTGGTCAGATTTACCTTCATACTTGTGGATAAATTCCTCAGCGCTAGAGAAAGCAACTTGGTTGATGTATTTCTTAACTTCCTCAGCAGTCATGCCGATCGCATTGTCGCTAATGGAAAGAGTCTTGTTGCTTTTGTCGATAGCGAGGATGATTTCTGGTTCGCCGATATCTTCAGAATATTCTCCAGCACGAGTCACCATTTTCAACTTTTGGATGGCATCTACAGCGTTAGATACCAGTTCCCGCAAGAAGATTTCGTGATCCGAGTAAAGCGACTTCTTGATAATCGGGAAAATATTCTCAGTATGAATACTGATGGTGCCTTGTTCTAACATGATTGTTGAGGTTTTCAAATATATGAATGATAACTGAGGTAAGATCCACATTGCCCTTGTAACTCAAGAAGCATGTTCGCAGATCGTATTAATCAGGATCTTAAAAGCTGAACGTAGGCGATCGCTCCCCTTTTACAGGCTTGTTTACCCTATAACAGTGATTCGGATTTCCCTACTCTTCCGTACTACATATTAGACAGTAAGGTTCGGTGAAGAATTGATCCGAAAACCTCTTAAAAATTGGGATGCTCCCGATTGGCGAGGTTTAGACATCACTGCAAGAGATCCAACAACTTCTGCTCCCGTCGGGTATCTTGTTTCATTGCGATGCCTCAATCAAGAAGGGTGTCGCAGTTTGGGGCGCTGACACATTCATGACTTTTTTCTTACTAAAGATCAGCCCATCAATTCCACAATCAATCATAATTGTGTCACCAGGGACGAAGGTATTCTCCAGTAGCTTGGTGGCGATGGGGTTTTCCACTTCTCGCTGAATTGCTCGTTTGATGGGACGAGCACCGTAGACTGGATCGTAACCTACTTCCACGAGGTAATCACTCGCTTCTGAGGTAATTTCAAAAGAGATTTTTTGTTCGGCTAGGAGATTTTCCACCCGCTTTAGTTGAATACGAATAATCTTTGCTAATTCATTCCGACTCAGGGTGTGGAAAAGAATAATGTCATCAACGCGGTTGAGAAATTCTGGGCGGAAGTGCGATCGCAAAGCATCTGTTACTCTGTTCTGCATTTTGTCATAGTTGGAATCATCATTAGCAACATCCAGAATATGTTCGCTACCGATGTTACTCGTCATGACAATCACAGTATTGCGAAAATCAACCATTCTTCCCTGAGAATCCGTAATTCTACCGTCATCCAGTACCTGTAATAAAATATTAAACACATCCGGATGTGCCTTCTCCACTTCATCCAACAGCACCACAGAATAAGGACGACGGCGAACAGCTTCGGAAAGTTGACCGCCTTCTTCATAACCAACGTATCCCGGAGGCGCTCCCACCATACGGGAAACCGAGTGTTTTTCCATATACTCGGACATATCTAAACGTACTAAGGCATCATCAGCATCAAAGAGAAACTGTGCTAAAGCACGGGCAAGCTCAGTTTTCCCGACTCCTGTTGGGCCCATAAACAAAAATGAACCGATTGGACGACCGAGATCTTTCATCCCCGCACGGGCACGACGGATTGCCGCAGCAACAGTTGATACAGCTTCGTGTTGCCCAACAACTCGTTCGTGGAGGTGATCCTCAAGTTGAAGCAATTTTTGCCGCTCGGTTTCCAACAAGCGATTTAGCGGAATCCCCGTCCATTTCGCCACGATTTCTGCAATATCAGCTTCTGTGACTTGTTCTTGCAACAGTGTCGAACCTTGAGTTTGAATTTCTAGAAGTTGCGCTTCTTTAACTTCGCGATCATGTTGCACTGCTTCCAACTTACCAAACTTTAACTGGGCAGCTTTGTTCAAATCATAAGCGCGTTCTGCCTGCTCAATTTGCACCCGCAGTTTTTCTTCTTCCTGCTTTAATGCACTGATATTCTCCAATAACAGCTTTTCACCTTGCCACTGCCCATTCAATTCTTGCTGTTTTTTCCCCAATTGAGCAATTTCTTGCTGAATGCGTTCCAAACGTTCTTTAGTTTGAATGGTAGCTTTTTCTTCTCCAGCCAAAGACAGCTTTTCCATTTCAAGCTGCATCAAGCGTCTGTCAATAGTTTCCAACTCCGTCGGTTTGGAAGTGATCTCCATTTTCAACTGCGCCGCTGCCTCATCCACCAAATCGATCGCTTTATCTGGTAAGAAGCGATCAGAAATGTAACGCGATGACAATGTTGCGGCGGCGACTAATGCCGAATCGGAAATTTTGACATTGTGATGAACTTCATAGCGTTCTTTCAACCCCCGGAGAATAGAAATCGTATTTTCCACACTCGGCTGATCGACATAAACTTGCTGAAAGCGCCGTTCTAATGCCGCATCTTTCTCAATATATTTACGGTACTCATCCAAAGTCGTCGCTCCAATGCAACGCAGTTCTCCCCGTGCCAACATCGGTTTGAGCAAATTCCCTGCGTCCATTGCCCCTTGTTGACCAGAACCAGCTCCAACGACATTATGCAATTCATCAATAAACAAGACAACTTGACCGTTGGAGTCCATAACTTCTTTGAGGACTGCTTTGAGGCGGTCTTCAAATTCACCTCGGTATTTTGCTCCGGCAATTAAGCTACCGATATCCAAGCTGATCAGCTGACGGTTTTTCAAAGACTCGGGAACGTCGCTGTTGATAATTCTTTGTGCCAACGCTTCTGCGATCGCTGTCTTACCCACACCCGGCTCACCGATTAATACCGGATTATTCTTACTCCTTCGGGATAACACCTGTATGACTCGGCGAATTTCATCATCCCTGCCAATAACCGGGTCTAGTTTACCAGCTTTTGCCTGTTCTGTCAAGTCTGTACCAAACTTTTGCAAAGCGTCATAACGGGTTTCGGGTTTTTGATCTGTAACTTTTTGAGTACCACGAACTGCTTTGGTTGCAACTTCTAACTTAGTCGTATCCAAGTTTAAACTTTTCAGCGCCCGCTTTCCAATCCTTTCGTCCTCAGCAAAACCCAAAAGTATGTGTTCTACGGAGATGAAAGAGTCTTTCATCTTAGCTCTAGCGTCTTCAGCCCGGTCGAGCATAACATCTAAACTACGACCGAGGTAGAGCTGATCGGTTCTATCCACTTTCGGTTGGCGTTTCACAAATGCTTCAAGTTGCTGCTGCAAGCGCATGGGATCAACCCCACAACGAGAAATAATGCGTGTTGCCAACTCCGTAGGTTCTTCTAATAAAGAAATGATTATATGTTCGACATCTAGTTGCTGCTGTTGATATGCTCGGGCTACATCCTGAGATTTTTCTATGGCTTCCCAAGCTTTATCAGTAAATTTATTCGGATCTGTAGGCTGCATTTTTACAAGTTATTGATTGAAGACTGGCTAATGGAAGACTGGCTAATCGCCCATTGTCGTTCGATTAGCCACTCACTAAGATAATGCGCGTCTATGTTACACTTTTTCTCGTTAAGAATGTTATTCGTCATTTGTGATCACTGACCAATGACTGTCCTCACCAGTTTAGATGCACATTAGCTTACTACTTAATTTAAAATGAAATCACGGTTCTCAAGGTACCTTGCTAAATGTTCCTGCTAAAGCTATCTTTATCAGCATTTGTCAATCCCTCTGGCTGGGATGACACTAAGATTGTGGTTCTGAGTTAAATTTTAGAGTAAGTCAAAGTTGGTCAGGGTCGGATCGCCCAAAATATTCGTGACAAAAGACTGACCAATAGCAACACCCGCAATAGTCAGTCATTGGCAAGGTTACGAAAACCCAAGACCCCAACACAACTAAAGGAATGTCAACTTAGCTCCCAGTTGATGGCAGTGTAAAACTCCTGATCAAACCAAATTCCAATCAAGCAAAAATCTATGCCTTGCGGTTGATGGTATAATTCGTATTAGCACCAAAGGCATTAACTGTTCGATTGTTAAATATATTGTAGTCTGAATCGCAACAAGAATGCGCGGTAAGTATTCTCTTTGCATAGTAGGAGTGATGGCGGGAGCAGAGTTAATTTACTAGCATTGAGAGCGACCCTTGATCGCGACTCTATTTCGGTCAAGATTGAGTTATAGCCTGCTTTTCCGACTCTTGTTTAACTTGAGTTCCCTGAGTCCCCAGTTGAATGAGTTCTACTTTATATCCGTCTGGATCTTCTACAAAAGCAATGACAGTGGAACCATGTTTCATCGGCCCCGGTTCCCGCACGACTTTGCCACCACAATCTTTTATTTCATTGCAAGTAGCATAAATATCATCGACTCCAATGGCAATATGACCGTAAGCGTCGCCTAGATCATACTTATCCGAACCCCAATTGTAAGTAAGTTCTAGTACCGTATTGTCACTTTCGTCACCATAACCAACAAAAGCAAGAGTAAATTCTCCGCCTGGATAGTCTTTTTGACGCAGTAACTTCATTCCCAGAAAATCACAGTAAAATTTCAGCGATTCTTCCAGGTTGCCAACTCGTAGCATTGTGTGTAGTAAGCGCATGTGAACTCTGAGCCTAGAAAGTAGAAAGTGTCCTCTATCAACATTTTACCGAGAAGGGAACAGAAGGAGGTAAATAAGAAACAGATTCACGCACCAAGCAACGTAGATATTTTTCTCCTGACTCCTGACTTCTTGGCTAAGCCTTAAAAAGGACTCACAGAAATCAATTTCACCCTTCTATCTCCTAGTCCAATAAGGTATACGTATGTAGAGACGTTCCATGAAACATCTCTACATAATACTACAAGGGATAAGACGAGGTTAATTGCCAAATGCAGAGCATTGTTATCCATACACACGCATTTATGCTTCAGGTAACAATTACGAATTACAGATTAGAGCAGTTGCCCTCTATAGCCAGTGATGATGCGACTACCATCCTTGAAAATATGAACCTCAATCTGGTCGCTTGCCCAGGTAATTTGGTCTTGTAAGGCTGGATTGAAGACGTGAATTCTTTGATTGCTGGAGGAGACAGGAGAATTTGGTGAGTTAATTGCCAGTGACTCGACATAGGCACCATCAACTAGGATATCTAACTGTTCGAGCAAAGCTTGAGCGCCCTCTGGAGCAGACTGGGATTTTAGCTGTTCTAAAGTGAAACCAGTAAAAGACATGACGTTGAGTCCGGCTGCCTTGATTTTACTTGCTAGAGTTGCTAATGCAGAAGCTTGCCAAAAGGGTTCTCCGCCAGAAAACGTCACTCCCTGATTGCTGCCATTGTGCAAAATTTTTTGGGCAAGACTTTCAATGGACATTAGTTGATTCGTCTCAAATGACCAGGATTCAACATTAAAGCACCCCGGACACTCTCTTAAACACCCCTGCACCCAAATCACCGCACGACATCCAGGACCATTTACCTCTGATTCATCCACATAACCCATCATATTGAGATATCCAGGGGGAATGGGTTTTGGGTTTAGGTTAGTGTTCTGTTGAGTCATTGTTTTTTCTCGATACGGTACGTCTGTAGGGGAAGACAGGGGAGGGAGGGGAAGAAAAATCAGTTCTTTTCCTCACCTTGTTTGCCTCCACAGATCACGACACTATCAAACGATATTGAGGGTGGATGTAAGGGATTGAACAGAAAGTTTGAGAATGCCTTTCTTCGGGATCATTAGCAGGCATCTTGCCGCTTCGTTGACCAAATCCTAAAAATCTTCGTTGATCTCAGCTTAGTTCGTCTCCGAAACACCTATGCTATCGATGGAGTGACCAATGCAGTTAAGAGTTATGAGTGACTCGTCATTTATCGCTTGTCATTGGTGAAAAGAGACACTGAACAAAGGACAAAGGACAAATAACAAATGATTGATACTGCAATAGAAGCTATTGTTGCCCGCGAAATTCTTGACTCACGAGGTAGACCGACTATAGAAGCAGAAGTGCATTTGGCAAACGGTGTTGTCGGATTAGCACAGGTTCCCAGTGGTGCGTCCACTGGCACTTTTGAGGCACACGAATTGCGCGATGGGGATAAAGCTCGTTACGGAGGTAAAGGTGTACTCAAGGCGGTGCATAACGTCAAAGAGGTACTCACGCCGAAGCTGTTGAATATGGATGCCCTCAATCAAGAACTGTTAGATCGTTCCATGATTGCCTTAGATGGTTCTGCTAACAAATCTAATCTGGGTGCTAATGCAATTTTAGCGGTATCTTTAGCGGCCGCTAAAGCTGGGGCTGAGTCTTTGGCGATTCCTCTCTATCGTTATCTTGGTGGTCCTTTGGCTAATTTATTGCCAGTACCGTTAATGAATTTAATTAATGGTGGTGCCCATGCAGCTAATAACGTTGATTTTCAAGAGTTTATGATTGTACCTGTCGGAGCTCCTTCATTTCGAGAAGCTTTGCGCTGGGGTGCGGAGGTGTTTGCCACTCTCAGTAAAGTGTTGGATGAGAAAGGTTTACTGACTGGTGTCGGGGATGAAGGTGGTTTTGCCCCTAACTTAGAGTCAAATCAGGTGGCTTTAGAATTGCTAGTTGCTGCTATTGAGAAGGCTGGGTACAAGCCAGGGGAAGAAGTCGCTTTAGCTTTAGATGTGGCAGCTAGTGAATTTTACCGAGATGGGCAGTATGTTTATGACGGTAAGCCTCACTCTCCCACTGAGTTTATTGACTATCTCGGACAGTTGGTGGATCAGTACCCGATTGTGTCCATTGAGGATGGCTTGCACGAGGAAGATTGGCAAAATTGGCAGTTGCTGACTCAAAAATTGGGTTCCAAAGTGCAGTTGGTAGGAGACGATTTATTTGTCACAAATGCTACGCGCTTGCAAAAAGGTATTGAGTTACAAGCTGCTAACTCGATTTTGATTAAACTCAATCAAATTGGTTCGCTGACGGAGACTTTGGAAACAATTGACTTGGCAACTCGCAAAGGTTTTCGCTCTGTGATCAGCCATCGTTCTGGAGAAACAGAAGACACTACCATTGCTGATCTATCTGTAGCTACCCGTGCCGGTCAAATTAAGACTGGTTCGCTATGCCGTAGCGAACGAGTGGCAAAATACAACCGTTTGCTGCGAATTGAAGATGAACTAGGCGATCGCGCACTTTATGCAGGTAAAGTAGGACTGGGACCACGATGAGTTAAAAATTCACTCATTAAAAATTAAAAAAGGAGATAATCGTCTTCCTTTTTTAATTTTTAATTGGTTATGGATAAAATCCCAACTTCGGCAAACCTAAAGTCTCATCCCAACCCATCATGATATTGAGACACTGAATTGCTTGACCCGCTTGACCTTTAATTAAGTTGTCAATTGTTGATATAACAATGACACGACCAGTACGCGGGTCAACTTCTATACTAATGTAACAAAGATTGCTACCACGAGCCCACTTAGTTTGGGGATAAACGCCCGGTTCGCAAATTTTTACCCAAGGAGAGTTCCGGTAAAAAGCTCTGTAAATCGTGATCAAATCTTCTCGTACCAAACCCGGATCTCTCAATGTTGCATACACAGTTGCTAGAATGCCACGTACCATCGGGATCAAGTGTGGAGTAAATTGGATTGTGACTTCGTGTCCTGCCAAGTCACTACAAATCTGCTCAATTTCTGGGGTGTGGTGGTGACGAACAACACTGTAGGCGTATGTGCTATCTGCCTCGGCAAGCAACAAGTGAACTTTCGGTTGACGTCCGCTACCAGATGTGCCAGACTTTGCATCAATAATGGCAGTTTCTGGTACTATTAACCCTTGTTTGAGGAGTGGAGAAAGAGCTAAGAGGCTGGCAGTAGGATAGCACCCAGGACAAGCAACCAACTGTGCTTCTGCAATGCGATCGCGATACAGTTCCGGTAATCCATATACCGACTGTGCTGCAGTGACAATATCATTTCTGTGTATGCCATACCAAGTCGTATAAGTTGCTAGATCGCTGAATCGGTAGTCAGCACTCAAATCCAGTACCTTACATCCTTTTTCTAAAAGTGGCGGGGCGATTTTGCAAGCTAGACCGTTCGGCAAAGACAGAAAAACCACTTCACAATGATGAGCAATCATTTCTATGTCTACTGGCTCAATTTGTTGGTTAACTGCATGAGCTAGATGTGGGTAGAGTTCTGCAAATTGTTTGCCAGCACTACTATCTTCACCTAAATAGACAAGTTCTACTTCAGCATGATCCATCAGTAGTCTTGCCAACTGCACTCCCCCATAATCTGACGCGCCAACAATCCCTAAGGGTACGCGTCTCAAATTGCCCATAATTTATGAAATCCTTATCTGAATAACAGCTTAATTGGTCGGGGGTTAATATGGTTCAAATAAGAAATTGACTCATCAAGGTAAGCGAGTGAGGCTTGGGGATCGGGGGAAGCAGGAGAGGAAAAAGTTCGTGGACAATTATTTCCAACTCAATACTGCTGCTCGACTCCCCCCGCTCAAGAACAGCCTGCCTTAGCATTCTAAGTGTACTTTTGGGTACAACTCTATTTGATCTCGGTTCTGTATTTCCTCAACGTCTCTGTCCCTTAATGAATAAATTTCTAAACCGAACGGGAGTAGCGAGAGAACTTCATAACTGAAGCCTGTGCCCTCAGTCATGAGTAGAACCACTCGACGACGACATGCCATATACTACCTACTTTTGGTCATGTTATCGAATCATTGCTACTCTAATTCTGAGTTTGTTGAAAAGAGCTACAATTTAAAATAAGAATTTGTTAAAAAAATTTACTTTTTGTAGCTAGAAATCGTTTGTGTCGCAGCCTAACAATATCAAGCAGTCGCAACATGTCGGGGAACCTGATGCCAGTAGTAAGGAGAATTCCAATAATACACTGGCTGACCATGACGTTACGTCCTCAAATCAAACCTTTGAATTCGATTCGATAGATGACGCTTTGGCTGACTTGAAAGCTGGTCGCGTCGTTGTTGTGGTAGATGATGAAAATCGAGAAAATGAAGGTGACTTAATCTGTGCTGCCCAATTTGCTACTCCAGATACGATCAATTTTATGGCGGTGGAAGCACGGGGGTTGATTTGTCTGGCAATGACGGGTGATCGTCTTGATGAACTTGACTTACCATTGATGGTAAGTAACATTACAGACACTAACCAGACGGCTTTCACTGTTAGTATCGATGCTGCACCTCACTTGGGTGTTACTACGGGTATTTCAGCCGAAGACCGTGCCCGTACCATTCAAGTTGCGATTAACCCAGGAACAAAAGCCTCAGATTTAACTCGTCCGGGTCATATTTTCCCAATTCGGGCGAGGATTGGAGGTGTATTAAAAAGAGCAGGTCATACAGAAGCTGCTGTTGATTTAGCCCGACTTGCTGGACTGTACCCATCTGGAGTCATTTGTGAAATTCAAAATCGTAATGGTTCGATGGCAAGATTACCTCAGTTAATCGAGTATGCCAGAGATCACAAGCTGAAAATTATCAGTATTGCGGATTTAATTAGTTACCGCCTTCAACATGATCGCTTAATTTTCCGGGAAACTATTGCCGATCTACCAACTCAATTCGGTCTATTCAAAATTTACGCTTATCGCCATACTTTAGATAATTCTGAACACGTTGCCATTGTTAAGGGCGAACCAACTCAATTTGACGACAGTTCAGTGATGGTGCGAATGCATTCTGAATGCCTCACGGGAGACGCTTTGGGTTCTCTACGTTGCGACTGTCGAATGCAGTTACAAGCAGCACTGAAAATGATTGATAATGCTGGTCTTGGTGTTGTTGTCTACCTACGCCAGGAAGGACGCGGAATTGGACTTATAAATAAGTTGAAAGCTTATTCATTGCAGGATTTGGGTTTGGATACAGTAGAGGCAAATGAGCGCTTGGGATTTCCTGCTGATCTAAGAGACTACGGTATGGGAGCGCAAATGCTGATGGATTTAGGGGTACGTAAGATCCGTTTGATTACCAATAATCCCCGTAAAATTGCGGGTTTGAAAGGGTATGGATTAGAAGTCGTGGATCGCGTACCGTTGTTAATTGAAGCAAACGACTACAATTCCTACTACCTAAGTACAAAGGCGAAAAAGCTGGGTCATATGCTGTTGCAAACGTACTTATTGACGGTGGCTATTCATTGGCAAGACGATCCAGATGCACTGACAGAACGATACGAACGTCTAGAGAAACTGCGACATTTAGCAAAGACTCATGACTTATTATTACAAGAAGAAGCACGTCCCCTTGCTATTGCTTTGTTCGATTACCCATCTTTGACAGTACACTTAGGTTTTGATCAACCGCGACTGGCGTCCGATGATTGGTATAAACAAAACGAGCATCCTTATGTACAGGCGATCGCCAAAATTTTAGATCAAATAGCAAATTTACCTTACATTCAGAAAGTAGAGTTTCTCATTTCTCCTGGTGTGGATCCCTTAAGTAACTTGCAGGTACAATTGGATCGCCAAAGCTTACTACCAGGTAATTCACCTTCATCAGTTTGCTACGACAGGTTACAGACTCAGAAAATTTATAGTTTTGAGAAGCAACAATAGCAATCTGAAATCAGTTGCCAAAAATAGGACTGGGAGTTATTAACTGTTAACTACGCACAGACAATGTCCCAATAATCGTTTACAAGAGCGAAAATTGGATGCACTGATTTTTGCTTGACAGGAGCAGATAGATCTAAGGGCTTACACCATCAAAGATTTATTGATGTGTTCCATGATGCACGAGCTTTCTTTAACTCTCAACTCCTATATGAGTGTCTTAACATTATATTGCATGTATTTAAATATTGTGTAGATGAAACCTATGCTACACTCGCCTTTTTCAGGCAGAAGCTTTTTACTTACTCTGTTGCGCCTCAACAAGTTTCGTTTGAAGCAACGGTTCGTTCACCACAGCCGCCGAATCGGTTTTAATATCATCGTTACCTAAACCTACGCCATCACTATTCAACAGATCTCGCCATTGAGCTTTCAATTCTGGACTATTAGGATGAGAGTAACGTAACTCAGCTAAAGTCATCAAAGCATTTTGCCAAATACTAGCTTGTGCATAAAGAGATACACGCTGTTGAGGAGTTGCGTTTTCCAACTTCTTCGTCAGTTGGGGATCAGGTTGAATGCGTTTAATAGCACCCTCCACAACCTTATCATTGGAACGTGCTTGAGGATGGCAAATCACTGAAAATACCCAATGATATTCCTTTCCTACCTCCAATGGCTTTCCTGAAAGGGGAATCCCTACTACTCCGGCTTGAGTGCTAGGCTTGTAGGATTGCTTGACAAATGTTTGGTTTTGATCGCGTACAACCAACTCTATTGTGGGTGCGGCGGTTTTGGGAATATAGAAGTAGAAGACAGGATTTCCTTCTGTTGTCAACATGATGTGGGATTGAGGCACCAAAGCTGTCAGATGTTTGTTTTCTGAGAAACAACTTTCCATTGATCTCGATCCACCTGCTACACGCCTGCCAGGAGCACTTAAGTCAGCAGGTACTTTAAATAACGATGTGATTCGAGCTTGTATCGCTGTACAACTGAATAGCCAGGATAAGCTCAGTATTGTCATTAACAGTTTTGTCGGACGTCTTTGCTGTCTTTGGGTTTTCATATAAATAGCCGTGTTGCGAAAACCTTGTTACTTTATCGAGTGGGAAAAGTTACTCTCCATACTGGGTTAAGAAAACTTTGTATGTAAGTATATACTATACGACAAATTCTCCAACCTTAAGGAGTATGGAAGTTTTTTTATCTATTGATACAATACCGCTCTTGATTGTGGGTAGTTGGGAATTAGGAATGAATAATAATTTCTTCCCACTAGTCATTACCAACTTGAATCAAAGATCTAAGCGCAGTTTTGCCTCTCCATATATAACTCCAAGAGCTTTTACCTCAATTACGAATTATGAATGACAAATTAGTCGTTATTTCATACATATTTCTGTTGATACTCTCCGAACTTCTAGAGAGGAAATTCTTCAGAGTCAGCCAAGCTCTGAATATCCCATAACGTTTAGCCCATGTTGCTTTAATTGGCATTCATCAGAAAGCAATTGGATGGGGTAGGGATGAACACAATTAAACCAGGTACAAAATTGAGGGAACTCATTCGACGACAAGGGAGCGTTTTAAGGTGCGATGCCAAAGGCAACGGCTGCCATCCGTATTGCTCATCGCTTAATAGAGACAAAAACGGACAATCGCCTGAAGAATAAGGTTGTTCATTTTTGGCGCTTGAAAAATATTTCTGCTACATTGTCAAATTCAAGTCTGTTTTTGAGTAAAGAGAAATGAAGTGGCTGACAAAACTTAAACATACAGCAGAATTCAGGAGTTAGGAGTCATTCGTCAGAAGTAAAAAGGTCTTTCTGTCTAGCTTTTAACCCGAGAGCGTTGTACCTCATTTACTTGCAATGTGCTGTAAATAGAAAAACTAAGTAAATTGGCCAAAAGGAAACTAAGTAGATCCGAGAATCTCGAGATGTTATGCTGTGAAACTTTTTTAGTTTTTGAATACAAATAAATCTTTACAAATTTTTGATAAGTAATTATACTTAAAAATTAAATTATACGTATGATTTATAC
>JAQYWO010000091.1 GCA_029379215.1 Rhizonema sp. PD37 | reverse complement strand
GCAGGGGATGCAGGGGAGGAAAAAAAGTCTCAGCCCTTGCAGTATTGGTATCCCAGCGACCAACTCTTGGCAAAATCATCCCACCCGTATCGGCAAATAATCGTTAGGGCGTTTGAGGAACCTCACTCGATAATATCAAACGTTTCTTTAACATAGTTATACTATTGCGTGAGATGGTATCAACAATGCTAAGATGTAAACGCGCATTTTGGGTGTGAGCAAGAAGATTAGACATTTTTCTTGCTCAGAATATCTAGTGAATACGCCCTTTTCTCTCATACTTTGGTTACTTTGAGCAATAAAAAATTATGGCAACCGAACAAGAGCTTCAAACTCTTTTTAATAAGTTGGATAACGATAAAGATGGCAAAGTTTCTCTAACCGAACTGTTTGCAAGCCCAGGCTTAAGTGCAATCATCATAGCAGATGCAGGCGTCAGTAGCCCCCAGGAGTTGTTAAATACGTACGGTGATAAAGACGGTAGTATCACTTTTGAAGCGTTCAAGAAAGTTGTTAAGGAAGCTGGAAATTTAAACTAGGCATTGGGCTATCGGCGACAGCCGGAGGGGAGAGGCTTACAGGTGTAGGTTTTTTACTTTTGCGTGTTGGCAAGACTTGGAGGATCAGCAAAGAAAGTAGACAAGGTATTTTTTACCTTAGAGCAATAAAAAATCAGTGTATATACATAGATTTTCATCTTCTTCCAAGTCCACTTTCCCTCCATGTCTACCCAGTCTTACCTCATTCTCGATGTACATGTAAAAAACCTACCGCCAATGTCAAAAAAATCCCAGCCTAGCTAACATATTTTGCCACCAGGAAGTGCTTACCTGACCAGATAGCTTCATTTTGGAGCGAATATCTTGAATATCCCAGTTGGTGAGTTTGGCAAGGGTTTGAGCCTCTCCCTCGAACCGTTTGGGCAAAGATTGCTTGTACTCTTTACCTGCTTGACATTTGAGTTCACCTGTGCATGGATGTTGAAGAACATAACGTCCCTGGAAGAATTCGCTGTTAGAGGTTTCTTGAAACATCAAATCTTCGGGGAATTTCTCGCGGGTGTAGCGAATGTGTAGACGAGTGAGGAAAACACTGCCGGAAGTAGAAGGCGGACGAAAACGACCTCGGGAAGGTAAATTATCTGAAGGGTTGCTATCTAGCCAAAATACGCCTGCAAGCTTTAGTTCTTCAGGAGTCAATGGTTCGGCTGAACAAGGGTCGCAACTACTCATATCCCAAGCATATTCTAAAAATGCTACTTTCTGGTCTTCTCTTTTGTATGCTGTTTGAAATGTGGACTTGTAGAAGTCGCTAAATTGATTTTTGACAAACAGGGGAATGTTTGCATCTGAGGGTATTTTCACTGTGCGGTAATTGGTGATTTCTGCTTGTCCTTTTGGTGATAGGATGTAGACAATCAAATCTTGCTCGGTTGTGGCGTTGATAGTGCCCAAACGAATCGGTAGCATATATTTGGGCGATTGGTAAGAAATTTGCAGTGGGCGTAAGAACTGATAGCCTGTTTCCGCAAATTTATCTAGGTTGACTTTGGCAATAAAGAATTTTAGTTTTTGTCGGATATAGGGCTGGAGTAACTGTTTTGCTCCTCTAGGGATTTTGTAGCCATTCCGATTTAGCCAAGTTTCCAATCCACCAGATTCTTTAGCACTGAGGATAACGATATCATATTCGCCTACGTTGAAACTAGCTTCAACTGTCACACCTAAGCTGCGATTCCTCGTACTTGCTTCCTGACTTCTTGCAGTTGGTGCCGACGTAGATTGAGGCAATGCTGAATCGTAAATTTGGGGAGTGCAGGGATCGGGATCAAAATACTCTACCAATCGTGGTGCACTAAAAGCATCTAGGCGTTCGATAATCCTGGGTTCACTCACGTGAACTTGGTCTTTTTGGAGAACGGTGGGGACAGGCACAACGATCGCAAAATCTTTCACTTCTCCATGGTAGTCATTCGCCATTGTCAAAACTGTGCGATCATTACTCCGCGCAATCACTACCTGAGAAGCTTTGTTATACAACTTAGCATCGGCTTTGGCAACATAAAATCCACAAAATGCCCACGCTGTAGGTGCAAAGCCCAGAACGAGCAAAAAAGTAAGTAGTAGTGGAATTATGTATCTAAATAGCTTCATTTTATACAAAATAATTGTTGATGGTTGATAGTTAGTTGCAATTAACAACTTGATACGATTTCTCATCCTTAGGGAACTCCAAGAAATAAATTATCCAATTCTCGCTCCTCAACCGACTTCCTCATTTCCCCCTGCACCCTGCACCCTGCTCCTTATGCCCCTCCCAAGAAAAATGCGGGGCAGCCCAAAGGAGATCAACTAAAGGAGTTAACGGGGCAAGAGCAAAGAGTGCCCAGAAAACAGCAGTCGGTATAAAAAAGTTATTCCGCAGAATAAAAGTTAATATGGCAATGCACGCCGCCCACACTAAACGCCCAATTCGGGCATTAGGAATTGACCGGGGATCGGTTACCATAAACAAAGCAAACAAAAGCAAAGATCCACTCATCAAGCGATGCCAGTAGACATCCCAAGTCAAACCCAGCCAAAGATTGCGAATTGCCTCACTGGTGCTGTAAACACTTAGAAAAGCGGCTGTGGTATCCCAGCGACCTACTTTTTGCAAAATCATTCCACCCGTACCAGCAAATAACAGCCCATACCACCAGTCCTCACCCCACTGCCCAGGGGAAACCCATGCATCAGGGGTAAGTACAATAGCGGAAATGATGCCAAAGTTGGCGGGGTTGAAGAAATGTTTATCACCGACTTTAAAGACAAATTTGCTTGTGATGGCACTGAATGCCGCCACTGCCATCGTCGTCCATTGGTCAGCCCTCAGTAGTAAGCTAAGTCCTAAAGAGGTAATCAGGGCACCGCGTAGGTTTATCTTTTGTTGTTTGTCGTTGAGTATTTTGACTGAGTGGTTATAGCGGTTTTCCCGTACACTCTTGCCCTCACACACGCGCTTGGGAGAGGGGCTTTCTTGTGAGGGCTTATGGGATGTACGAATCACACTGGACAAAAACCATTGCGTGAATATACAAGTGGCGATCGCAACCCCAATCAACTCTGGTCGCAGTGTCCAGTCTCGTGTACTAATTCCTAAAATTAGAAATATACTGAGAAATAGTATTTGAAAATCGCGTATATCTTGGAATAACATTACCAGTAGTTCAGGGATTCCTCTTTTCAGTGAAGTCTGCCGGACGGAATCCTCCGGAAAGTCTGCGGGATGGAAGATTCCATCCCGCGAGCTTTCCGTCCGGCAGACTTCACGTGTTGTCCCAATCTATACCGGAAAGCATGAAAATAATCTTGTTGTTACGAAATTTGCTACAAGAGCCAGACTTTCCGGCGCAAGGACGTGAAATTTCACGTCCTTAGTCACTAGTCATTTGCCGTTGGTATTCTTTTTGACCAATAAATAGTGTGAAAGAGGGTGACGTTCAGTGCTATCCTCTCATCCTGCTTGGGATGGGCAACGCCAGTCGCCATCTTGTGACTGACTTATGACTGGCTTCAGGGTGTCTACTGAGAAATTAGACTATGATCCAACATAATTGCTACTCTCACATCTCATGCCACGCTCACTTAAAGTTAGTCAAGAATATATCGTCAAAGTGAAAGCTGCCGTTCAACGCCAAGGTTATCCCCGCCAAAAAGATTTGGCAGAACATTTGGGGATGTCTCGTGACACTGTTAGAAAGTTTCTGAACGGTTTTCCAGTAGATAATCTGAATTTTCTAGAGATTTGTGACAGGTTGGAACAGGATTGGAAAGTTATAGCTGCTACTGATATCAACCCAGGCAAAGATAAAGAGGCACGGTTTGACTTATTTGCCGACGAGTCAGAGGTGGAAGGCTTTAATAATGTGAAACGTCAATCAATTGAAGCAGTGTGTTATCAGACACTAAGTCAGCCCGGTGCTCTTTTACGGATAAAAGCACCGGGATTGATGGGGAAAACCGTCTTGATGACTAGGGTGGTGAACAAACTTAGACTTGAAGGAAACCGCACAGTCTGCTTAAATCTTGGTTACACAGAACAAGAAGATTGGAATAACCTGAATAGTTTTTTGCGATGGTTTTGCATTAGTGTGGGGGAACTATTAGGTTTGCCAAACTGCCTGGATAAATACTGGAATGAGAAATTATCTACTAGTAAAATGAATTGCTTTGGTTATTTTCAGCGATATTTATTACCCCAGGCAGAAAGCCCCTTAGTGATCTGTATAGATGAGGTTGAACAGTTATTCAACCATCCAGTGGTAGGGAAAGAATTCTTGGTGCTGTTACGAGCATGGCACGAAACTGCAAAAACCATACCCATTTGGAAACGACTAAGGTTAGTCGTTGTTCACTCTACAGAAAATTACCTTCAGTTAAGTATTAATGAGTCACCTTTTAATGTAGGAGTAGCGATAGAGTTACAAGAATTTACACCTCAAGAGGTGCAAATTCTTGCCAAAAAATATGGTTTAGATTGGGAGGTGGCACAGGTAAACCAATTAATGGCGTCGGTAGGGGGACATCCTTTTTTAGTCAGGAAAGCTTGTGAATATCTGCAAATGTATTCTCATTTTACATTAGAAGTCTTGTTACAAAATGCCCCTACTGAAGCAGGAATTTATGCTAACTATTTACGCCGATATTGGGAGATACTGCAACGTCATCAAGAGTCTTTGCAAGCGCTGAAAACTGTATTGACAGCAGCTAATTTGGTACGCCTTGAAGCAAAACAAAGCTACTGGTTAAGTAAGTTGGGGTTAGTTAAGTTGGTGGGAAATGAGGTGATGATGAGTTGCAATTTGTATCGTCGGTATTTTAGCGATCGCATTTCCTAATGCACAGTAAAACCTATCAATCACCATTTTTATTTTTAACCTCTATAACGCTCCTAATTGAGTCACGAAAGTTATAGAAATGTAGACGCGCGTGACTCGGAAAGACGCTTTTCATGAGTTCCGAGCGCAACTCGGCTTGCCTGGCGCTACCTCCAGGAACGCCAAGAAAGGAAAGAGAGAATTTCACAAATGATTTAGGATTACTTTATGAACATGATAAACAATTTCACCTATCAAGTTGGGGGAAGTCTATTTGTTGATACACCTAGTTATGTTACCCGTCAAGCAGATGATGAGCTTTATCATGAGCTAAAAAAGGGAGAATTTTGCTATGTTCTCAACTCCCGCCAAATGGGAAAATCTTCGCTTAAAGTGCGTGTTATGCAAAGATTGCAACAGGAGGGTATTGCCTGTGCTGCAATTGACATTACAGCTATTGGCACTCAAGGAATAACATCCCGCGAATGGTATGGTGGATTAATTTATAATTGGGCTTTACAATTTGAACTGCCACTTGATTTTGATTTCTTTAGTTGGTGGGAAAAAAGGGAGAATCTTTCTCCTGTTCAAGGCTGGATAGAATTTTTAGAACGGGTACTACTACACCATATTCACAAGCAAATAGTCATTTTTATTGATGAAATTGATAGTCTTTTAAATATCAGTTTTAAAGACGATTTTTTTGCCGCTATCCGTGCTTGTCATAACAAACGGGCAGAAAAGCCAGAATACAAGCGTTTGACGTTTGCTTTGTTAGGTGTAGCAACACCTTCGGATTTGATAGGTGACAAAAATCGCACACCATTTAATATTGGTTGCTCAATAGAATTAGCTGGATTTGAGTTGAAGGAATGCCAAACACTTGTTCAGGGATTGGCGGGAAAAACTATCAATCCTCAAGCAGTGCTGAAAGAAATTTTAGATTGGACAGGCGGGCAACCGTTTCTGACTCAGAAGCTTTGTAAACTCATCATAAATCATGAAGGGTTAAGTGTGGCAGAATTAGTGCAAAAGTCTATTATTCAGAATTGGGAAGCACAAGATGAGCCTGAGCATTTGCAGACGATATACGCTCGGATTCTCAAAGATGAGCAACGTACAGCTAAACTATTAGGACTATATCAGCAGATTCTGTTACACGGAGAAATAGCAGCAGATAAAAGTCCTGAACAAATAGAATTGCGGCTCTCAGGGTTGGTTGTCAAGCAAAAGGGCAAGTTAAAAGTTTACAATCGCATTTATAAAACTGTTTTTGAGCAGAATTGGGTTAATCAAATATTAACACAGCAACGTCCTTATGCAGAGCAACTTAAAGCTTGGTTAGATTCTGATTGTCAGGATAAATCACGGCTGCTGCGAGGAAAGGCATTGCAGGATGCACTGATTTGGACAGATGGTAAAAATTTAACAAATGAAGATGAGCAATTTTTGAGAGCTAGTCAAGAAGAACTGAATAAGCGACGAAAACTGTTGCTGCACGCTAGCTGGACTGTAATTTTGACTGGTTGCGCTGGAATAATCGGCTCTCTAGTATGGCTAAGTATGACTCCTTACATATTTAATCAAGAACGATTTAGCCAAGGGGAGCGTTCTTTTTATATCAGCAGCGATGAAACTTCTGGTTTACCCAGAGGTATTGAAGAGTTTAAGCAAAAGCATTTTGAGAATGCTGAAAAATTTTTTAAAAGAGCTATTGATGCTAATCGTAATGATCCAGAACTATTGATTTATTACAACAATGCAAAAGCATGGGCAAATGGTCATCCTTTCACTTTGGCAGTTCCTATACCTCTTGATAAAAAAACAAATTCGACTATAAACATATTAAAAGGAGTGGCTCTGGCGCAACAAGAATTCAACAACAGTAAACCAAAAAATAATCGGTTATTGAATATAATCCTTGCTAAGGATAATGATGATGCAACACAAGCTAAAGAAGTTGCCCAAGAATTGATTAAAGATGAGAATGTTATAGGAGTGATTGGACATTCTACTAGCGTTGCTACCAAGAACGCATTACCTGAATATAAAAAAGCTCATTTAGCAATAGTTTCTTCTAGGAGTTCAAGTACTGAACTGCATAGTAGCGTTTTTTTTAGAACACTTCCCTCTGATAGAGTACTTGGTGAAAATTTAGCAAATTACGCTATTAAGCATAATATTAGGCGAATTGCTATTTTCTATGAAAATAATACTCATGGTATAAGTTTGAGAGATGAATTTCAAAAATACTTTGAAAAACAAGGAGGAAAAATTGTCACTGGACCAATAGATTTGATGAAATTAGAACCACCTGAACCTTCTACTTATTCTCGTATAGTAAAAGAAATTGTCTCAAAAGATAAAGCCGAAGCAGCTATATTTTGTACAAACACAGACGCGTTTGATATTGTATCAGCAATTGCTCAAGAGCGAAATAAGCTACCAACCTCTTCAAAAAAGCTCAAGCTAATTTCCGGAGATGGTTTGTATGAAGCTAGGATTTTGCAGCCATCATTTGAGGGCTTAATTCTCGCCCCAGCTTGGTTTGAAAAAGAAGAAAATGGACAAGAGAAAAAATTTACAAAGAAAGCTAAGAAAAAATGGAGCGGTCAGATCGACTGGACTACTGCTACTAGTTATGATGCAACACAGGCTTTTATTAAAGCTATAACTATGTCTGATAATCCTGATAGAGAGATGGTACTTAAGAACCTAAAATTAGTTAGACTTAAACCAGATGAAACTTCAGGAGATAAACTCGACTTCTCGGAAAACGAACGGAAGCAAAAATCAGTGATAGTCCAAGTAGTTGGAGTTCAAAATTGTCCTGGCGGAAAATTTTGTTTTCAAATAGTTAAGGAGAAGTAACTTTGGAAATAGAGCGTTAGTCAACGAGTCTTTCGATAAAAAAAGTGCCAGCATCGTCAGAGTTACTATAGCAGTTGCCAGGTAGATTAGGACATGAATTAATTATAAAACACGGAAACCAAGGGACTTTCAAGCCTGCTCCCTGCTAGAATGCTCCCTGCTATATTTGTATCAGGAATGAGCGTGAAATGGTATCACTCCCTTGGGACGAGAGAAGATTCGCCCCTGTCGCTATCATTTGTTATTAGTCATTGGTCAAAAAAATACAAATGACAAATAACAAATGACTATGGAAGTGTTCATCCCAATCCTTTTAAGGGTGGGATGAGCTTAATCCTCTTTACTGGCAGGTGGTGCTAACAATCCTGCCAAACCACCTAACGCTCCAGTTCCTAAACCAATGAGAATTTCTGGAATTTCTTTATCATTGGCTTGCAACCACACTGCACCACTAATAGAAGAGATCAAGGTTAATGATAGAGCACTAACTATAATCCGATAAATCCAACTATCAGTTTGTAAAGGTGTTGAGTTACGTTTCATATGGTTTGAACCTGTGATGTTTGATGATGCGTTTGCTAACGCTTAGTTACATCAAACACTAGCGATAACTGAGATGATGACTGTAAAGATATGGGTAACAAAAGACTTGAAACTTTCTTATAACTGACTTGCGCTTGATAATAATCTTCCCCATGCCCTATTCCCCATCAAACACGCTTGTCTGTAGAATGTTTTTGTTTGTGATTATTTTGAGTATTGGGGTTAGCTGGTTGAGCAAACGGTTGTTTGGTGATGTTGTCTGCAGCTTGCTTCAACAAAGGCTCTAGTTTATCACGCCAGTATTGAATATTGGGTAATTTTTCTGGATGCTCTTTATATGCAGCAACTTTATCCCATTTTCCTTGAGCAAGGGCTGTATTGGTGTCATTGAAGAGTGATTCTGCTTTTTTCCAGTCTTTCTGCCACTCGGCAATCATCTCCGGGCCATCTTTAACGCCATTTGCTGGAGTTGCAACAGATTTAAGGAGGGCGATCGCACCTGGTAAATCTCCTGATTCATATTTCTTCCTTGCTTGTTGCATGACTGGAGTATCGTTATCATCTGAAGTTTTTGGCGACGATTTCTCTGGCGCTTCAGCGATGGCGGGTTTTGGCTTAGGAATTGGGCGTTCGGCAATTAAGGCGTTATCATCAACTATTCTCAGCGCAATGCCTTTGTCTCTCAAACAAGCAGACCATTCTTCATTATTCTTAATTGCATAGTCGTGCGCCCAACCCGAACGTCCAGACTCAAGTTTGACTTGTACCCAACCGCGTTTTGTCCGTTTACCTGTCACCTCAAACTTCTTTTGATCGTTCACGGTTTGCATAATGGTGTCAGAACCGATCGCACTTGGTTCAGAACGGATGTTAGATCCTGCCACCAAAGCTGTGCAGTTTTGTTCTGCGGGAATATCTTTACTGCCCAAATAGGAACCGACATTTTGAGCATTCTTCACAACAGTGGGAGCTGCAATTGCCGCACCAGACGCCAAACCGACTAAGATTAATAGTTGTAAGATATCAGGTTTTCCAGAAACTTTATCCGCGTTTTTGGTCACAGATTTTGGGGCCCGAAGAGCAGGATTTGCTGGTGCTAGTGCTACAGTTCTTTGTCGAGACTGAGGAGATTGGTATTGAATTGCTAGGAACCCTGGATCTGGAGAGTATTCTTGCGGCGCGGTTCGTGAAGAAAATGACTCCAACGCTTGTAAAACTTCTGATACACTTTGGTAGCGATCTTTGAAGTGATAGTGTACCATTTTGGTCAACACAGTTGCCAATTCCTTGCTTACTGGTACTAAATGCTGCCAAAGAATTTCACCTGTGTGGGGATCTTCAGGCAAATCAATTGGCGACATACCTGTCAAGGCTTGAATAGCAATGATACCTAGAGCATAGATATCACTATTAGGGCGGGGTTTCCCATGCCCTTGTTCCGTAGGCATGTATCCCGGTGTGCCAATAGCTACCGTTCCTGTATGATAGACGACAGGGGATAACAATGCTTTTTCTGGATGTCCCGCAACCACTCGCAATTGTTTAACAGCCCCAAAGTCTACCAAAACCAACTGATTGTCACTTGTGCGGCGAATGATGTTATCTGGCTTGATATCGCGGTGAATGACACCTTGACGATGCACAAACAGCAGGATGCTCAGAACTTCGTGCAACATCTGAACAACCTGGCTTTCACTCCAGCTTTGATGGGCAAGCAGCTCTTCACTCAGAGGATGTCCCTCAATAAATTCTTGTACTAAGTAAAATTCCTGGTTTTGGTCAAAATAAGCCAGAAGCCTGGGAATCTGGTCGTGGTTACCCAGTTTTTCGAGAGTTTCGGCTTCATTATGGAAAAGGCGCTTAGCGGTGTCAAACACTTTCTGTTCGGAGTTGGCAGGTTTGAGGTGCTTGACAACGCAAATAGGATTTCCTGGGCGTTTGGTATCTTGAGCAATATAAGTTTGACCGAATCCTCCTGTAGCAAGGACCTTGATAACTTGATAACGATAGTCTAGCAGCTTGCCGATCATATTCACTCCCCTGTTCACACCAATTTTTAAAGGTGATACTAAATATCTCCAAATATTCCTGCCTAAAATCCGCTATCTTGAGAAAAGATTTAGACGTAAAATAGAGTTTTTTAATAAAAACATTATTTTGTCAAGCGATATCGAGCCATGAAAAGCCCATGCCACCCAAAATAGCCAACCCAGTTATATGGCAGCAGGCTGAACTCCTCATGCAACCTGCTTTCATTCGTCTTGTCGATAATATTCGCAAGCAACTCGATGTTTCTTCTTGGAAGGGAACTTACCAGGATATATTAATTTGGCCCTCTGAGGCGACTCAGGAAACTAAAGCAGTCGTGACGAAGCTTCTAGAAGAACTTGAAGCTGCAACACCGGAACAAGCTTTGGAAATTAGAGAAACTCTTTCGCGTCTCCCAGTGCCCCATCCAGGATATCATTTGTGCTTGCAGCGTCAAGAGCAAACAGTCAGCATTGATTTATGGGAATTGTGCTATCAGGTGTGTTTCATTAACTACGATCCCCAAAAAGAAGAAGTTAGTATTGATACTAGTCTGATAGAAGAAACCAGTGAAGTCGATTGGCAACAGTTGGATGCGAAAGCAAAAGATGTGGTGGAGCAGGTTTTTGCCAATTTGCCTTCTGTGAGCTGAGTGGGGTGAAACTTTGAGGTGAGCAAAAGCGTCAATATGCACATTCAGTAGAGATAATAAGATAGTTTGGTTATTCAGCTTGAGTACTTGAGACAATTAAAGTCAGACTCCAAATTATAAATATAAAATTACAATATGATGTCCAACTATCAATTGCCACTTCAAATGCGCCGTTTGGGATTAGCCTTGTTGCTACCAGCTGCACTTTTGTGCGAGATCGTTTCTCCTACTCAAGTACAAAGAGCAAGCGCACAATCCTCTGGGCAGGGTCAGCCCCTTTATCTCAATGCTCAAGTGCAAGAGTATAATGCGAAAACCCAAGTTGCAACGTCTCGTGGCAATGTACAAATGTCATATCCGGCTCGCGGGATTCAGGCAACAGCCGCCCAAGCACAGTACTTTACCAAGGAACGTCGCATCGTTTTTAGCGGTAACGTTTATATTTTGCAAAAAGGTGGCAACAGTATCAAAGCTGATGTTGTGACGTATTTGATTGATGAAGGGCGATTTGTTGCGGCACCTCAAGCTAATCGTCAGGTAGAATCTACGTACATTGTTAACGATACTAATCCTGATACTCAATCGGCTGCACCAGTTCAAAAAAAATCACGCTCAAAGTGATGACGGTGGCGATTTTATCTGAAGGGTTTGAGATATAAGGAAAAATTTAAAAGTCAAAATAGGAAAAATGGCGACGACTGTAGCCAAATTTGTTTGTGGAGTTTGAGTCAAATAATTGTATGATTCCATGCCTCTAAATTGATGCTTTGATGGTAATCGGAAATCAAAAATATATAGCAGGGAGCAGGGAGCAGGGGGCTTTCTAGCAGGCTTGAAAATCCCGTGGTTTCCGTGTTTTATCATTAGTTGATGTCCTAAGAAACCTGGCAACTGCTATAAAATCACTCAGGCTTACAAAAGGCATAATTATAGTGAAAATTGTCTTACAGAATATTCACAAATCCTACGGCAAGCGAGTCATTGTCAATCGTGTTAACATTTCCGTTTCTCAAGGTGAAATTGTCGGTTTACTAGGTCCAAATGGCGCTGGTAAAACGACAACTTTTTACATTGCTACAGGTTTGGAAAGACCGGAAAGAGGAGCGGTTTTGCTGGATAATCAAGATATTACGACACTACCAATGCATAAAAGGGCACGACTGGGCATTGGTTATCTGGCTCAGGAACCTAGTGTTTTTCGCTCCTTGAGCGTGCGAGATAATATTCGTTTGGTACTCGAGCAAACTCATGTGCCTAGCTGGCAGTGGGCAAAAAGAACGGAAAGTTTATTGCGAGAGTTCCGTTTGGAAAAAGTGGCTAATAGTAAAGGAATTCAACTTTCTGGTGGAGAAAGACGTCGTACAGAGTTAGCCAGGGCTTTAGCTTCGGGAATTGAAGGACCGAAATTTTTATTTTTAGATGAACCATTTGCTGGAGTCGATCCCATAGCAGTTGCAGAAATTCAGCAAATTGTGGCAAGACTGCGCGATCGCAATATGGGCATTCTGATCACAGATCACAATTTCCGTGAAACTCTTGCTATCACAGATCGCGGTTATATCATGCGCGAAGGGCAAATCCTGGCTTCTGGAGCTGCTGAGGAACTTTATAGCAATCCCCTCGTCCGACAATATTACTTGGGCGACAACTTCCAGCTCTAAATTTGATTTGGTCGGATTGCTTGAGTTTTTACTAGTAAATATAAATTATTTATCACTCAGTTTTGACGATTGTCAAAGAACTTTTTCCCTCTTAAGTCTCAGTTAGTGTGATGAAATTATAATACTAAGTATAATATAACTACTTAGCTATATTGGGATTGTGGATTCTGAAATATTCATAGCTTATGGCGACAACGAAGAAGCTCCAGTCATCTTTCTACACTCTCGATTCGCTGCTACCTTTTTCCATCATGGATCGCTACTTAGCCAAGGAATTACTACCAGTATTTTTCTTTGGTGTGGGCGCTTTCTCTTCTCTTGGGGTAACAGTTGACGCTGTATTTGACTTGATACGGAAGATTGTCGGCTCTGGGCTATCGATCAACATTGCCATGAATGTTTTTTTATTAAAACTGCCATACTTCATTGTTTTATCCTTTCCGATGTCCACGTTGCTGGCAACTTTGATGACATACAGTCGTCTTTCTAGTGACAGCGAACTGATTGCTTTACGTGGCTGTGGAGTGAGTGTCTATCGTATGGTACTGACTGGTGTTTTGTTAAGTTTTGCTGTTACAGGGCTTACATTTGTGTTTAACGAGCAAGTTGTACCAGCAGCGAATTACCAAGCAAATACGACTCTGGAGAAAGCATTAAAGTCGGATAAGCCACCTGTGATGAAACAGGACAACTTCCTCTATCCGGAAACACGAGAAGTAAAGCAACCAGATGGTAGTACGCAAAGAATTCTGACACACTTGTATTATGCTGACCAGTTTGATGGTAAGCAGTTTAAAGGGTTAACAATTATAGATCGTTCTCAGAAAAATTTGAATCAAATTATCGCCGCCGGAATAGGGGAATGGAATCCATCGAAAAACATCTGGGATATTTACAACGGTACGATCTATTTAATTGCTCCGGATGGTTCTTATCGCAACATTGTCAGGTTTCAACACCAACAACTCAAATTACCCCGCACAGCATTTACTCTGGCTCAAAAAACCCGCGACTCTGGTGATATGAATATTGTTCAAGCGATGGAACAGTTGGAAGTGATCCGCATGAGCGGTGATGAACAAAAAATTCGTAAACTTGAAGTCAGAATTCAACAAAAATTTGCTATCCCATTTGTGAGTGTCGTTTTTGGCTTAGTCGGTTCAGCAATGGGAACTGTACCCCAGCGTACAGGACGAGCTACGAGTTTTGGTATTAGTATTATAGTTATTTTTACTTACTATCTATTTTACTTTGTCACTGGTGCAATGGGAGAGGCTGGTATCCTTTCTCCCATAGTAGCCGCTTGGTCTGCTAATGTCGTTGGGTTGGGAATTGGTCTATTTTTATTAGTTCGGTTAGCACAAAGGTAAGAGCCTAAAAAATCAAGAAATAGTCAGATATTCCCAAAAGCATCTGGGGATAACATAGCATAAAAAAATAACTCACCTTCCCGGTATTTTTATTAAACACCCATGCCTGCCAAAGATGTTTATCATAATATTGTGAGAACAGCCCTAGAAAAAGATAGTTGGCTAATTACTGATGATCCATTTAAATTAAAATGCGGGACAAAAGATTTATATATAGACTTAGGCGCGCAAAAACTTATAGCAGCAGAAAAAGGTCAACAGAAGATAGCAGTTGAAATCAAAAGTTTTCTCAGCCCATCCCCTGTTGCAGATTTAGAGAACGCTTTAGGACAGTTCATCCTTTACTACGATATATTAGAAGAACAAGGAAGCGAGCGAGTTTTGTATCTTGCTATTCCCCAGCGAACTTACACTGAAATTTTTACCGAACCTATAGGCAAGATTTTATTGAAAAAGAATCGTCTACGTCTATTAATCTTTGACCAAAAACAGGAGGTAATTGTGCAATGGATACCTTAGACAAATATAAGAAAATTATCGAAGAAATTATGCAGGAATATGTCAAAATTCCCTATGCCTATGGTCAATTAGAAACAAAAATCATCATTGACCGCACAGCTACTGATTATATAGTAGTGACTTTGGGATGGCAAGGAGAAGAACGGGTTCATGGTTGTATTATTCATATTGAAATTATTGATGGTAAAATCTGGATTCAGCGTGATGGGACTGAATATGGGATTGCCAATGAACTTGTAGCCGCAGGAATTCCCAAAGATAAAATTGTTTTGGCTTTTCATCCAGAGGATGTTAGACAATATACAGAATTTGCAGTAGCATGATTTTCAAAAAATTGATGTTACTCCCGAACCGTTTAGGCAGCGCTTGGGTTATGCATTTAAAGTTTGGTAGAAGCGAAAGCAATTATTTGCATAATTGTTCTCTTTAATCTTTTCACAAATATTGGCAGAATTACGTTATAGCGTGCGATTATCGGCTTCTATACTCTTAGGTGAAGCAAACAGTAGAATTCAGAGATTGAGCGAGGTAAAACTACCTGAAACTGGTGCTGACTATTTGTCGCGAGTACCCCGCGATTGGTGCATGATTGAGCTATTTTATCAGATCATGTCCCTGTTTATACATATGCAGAGCATCACGCAACCTTGTTTGACTGCTGGTTGTGCTTTCTTCTGAGCGCTGACGGTGTAGGGATGCTCTCAATCTGCTTCCACTGTCGGACGCGGCAGACTCTGTTCGTCGCCGTCTGCTGGGTGTATCTGTTACTACACTACTTTGGCGATGGCGTTGAGGTTCTTGCCACCTCTGGTGACTGCCCAATCTAGCAGATGAAGATTTTTCTGGTGGATCGGAAACCACACTCTGACGACGCAACTGCCGAATGAGAGTGGTTTGTGCTTGTCTTGTCGCTGATTCCTCAGATGAAGGTGTGTCTCTGTGTCGTCTAATTCTTGGTTCTGGGGGAACGTCAGCAACAGTACCGGAGGTTAACCTCTGTCTGTGTGTAAAATCTGACTGAGTTAAATTTGAATTTTCAGCCGTTGTATTTTGGTTTCTCCGTTCTGCTTCTCTTTGTCTCTTACGTTCTTCACGTTCGCGGTAACGCCGTGAACCTTCTAGGGCATATTCAGTTGCGATCGCCACTCCAAGTCTCCCACCAGTTGCAGGTTTTAATTTCCAATCTCGCGCTTGTTTGAGGGTGTCTTCATCCAAGTCACGGTTTCCACTGGAGTGAGCTAAATGTACATTAGTGACATGCCCTTTTTCATCGGTATCAACAGCAACCTCTACTCTACCTTCAATTCCTCGCCGTCTTGCTTCTTCTGGATACTTCGCTCTACACTCACTGCAAGCTGCACGACCATTCCCATCACCTGAAGAATTTCCCCTGCCATTCTCACTTCCTGATAATCTTTCTATTCTTACAGGACTTGGTCCTGTAGCTACTGTCTCACCTTTTCCCAATCTATTTCCAGTCCCTGAGCCACTTCCTGTGCCTGTACCACTGCCCGTACCAACCCTTGTACCAATACCACTACCTGTACCAACCTCTGTACCAACTCTTGTACCAATACCATTGCCCGTACCAACCCTTGTACCAATACCACTGCTCGTACCTAAACCTACAGCAACGCTTGAGTGATCTGTGTTGCTTGGTTTACCTGAGTCTGTACTATTTCCAGCACTTTCAAAGCTGGTAGCATCTCTTAACCCTCTCAACTGCTGTATTAATTTTCCACTACCTTGTCCTCCCGCAGAGTGCAACTGCGCTCTACTGGAGCGATCGCCTTCTTTCGGCTGAGGAGTTGAGTCTGGTTTAGTAGCTACCTCTTTTGGTGGCGTTTTCACAGGTTTGGAATCTGAAAATTTTGGCACTGAAGACTCTACAGCAACCGGTTTGGTTTGTCTAACTGGCTGGAAATTCTCTATTTTTTGAGTAGTTTGAGATGTTCGCTGTTCAACTGATGGGATTTTTGAGTTATCGGAAAATTTATGTACTGGTGCAGTTACTGTTACCTCATGCTCTTTTTGTACAATAACTTTTGAGGAAGACGTTTGAACATGTACCTCAGCTTTCGGTTGAGTACGAAGTACAACTTCTTTTTTTGTCTGTTGTTTTTTTTCTAAAAGTGGTTTTGATTCTGGCTGTTTTGGAACATCAATTATCTCCACCTCTATAGGTTCTTCTATACTAGAAGACTCTTTTGGGAAAAATATGTCGCTCCCTAATGCAAGAACGGCGACATGTAGCGCCAGCGAGCCAATCAGACTGTAAGCAAGAGTCAACTTGAGAGCTTTGGCTTCTTTGGAACGCTGTTTAATAGCAATGCTAGAAGAGGTCATATTAAATCCTAATACAATTGATTTGATGACACAATACAGTTCAGTTAAGGCTTTTATTCCCTCAAGCACCCTAAAAAAGGTAGGGCTGTTTTATTTAATAAATCTGGGTTTTTGTCAATATCGTGTATTGAAAAAAGTTTATTAATTGATTAATTCTCTAGGTCTTGCATCACTTAATTACTCTCTTTAAAAATGAGAACATATTCAACAATCAATCATGACTTTTAGGCAGATGAGGTTGTTATCAAGCAATTGTGACTTGAGTGAATAATTTGTCAAAGTTTTCGGACTTTTTGAAGGCGATCGCCAAGCTATTTAAACTATATTCTTATCTTACTAGTAATCTTGGTAATAAACTTACATATTTGGTAAAATTTTGGCAACTTCAGACAGATATAAATCCTAAGCAACTGAAATGTGCGTTATTTATTTCTACAGAGGCGCTAAATCCCACATTCCGTACCCCCAACTGGCACACATCAACAAAGAGTCACTCAAATAGTACATATAAACTAAACTGGAATAGTAAAGTTCTGCCAAGTTGTTGTAACTGGTGGCAAAATCGGGATGCTCTTGAAAAAGTTCCAAAGATTTTTGGTACAGTGGTTCGGCTTTGGTATAGCTTCCTTGGTCACAAAGGTATGTAACGAAACGGAAATTTTGTTGAAACTCTCTTCCCTTCTGCCTTACCTCAACGACAATTTTTCCTGCCCACCTACTTAGCTAATCAGCCTTCTGTGCACCACTTTAAATCTTCTGCTGTGAATTATTTATTTTCTGAACTCATTTTTCACCTTTTTCCATCTTTTTGAATATTTTAGTCATTGTCTGCGCGTCTATCGTTTCCATATCAACTAGCTTTAGCGATTTGACCATTTTCAGCGTCGTGGTTTTATAGTGTTGGAAATACGGGGTTTTGAGATGTGACTCGTATGCTTCGCGGCTTTTGTAGATTTCTAGAATCCTAACCTCAGTCGGATTTTCCTTTTGATACATCGGGAAAATCGAAATAACGCCCGGTTCCAATCTGACTGACGCTTCAGATTCTTCTTTCAGAATGGCTTTGTACTCATTGAGATAATTGGAATCTATTTCAATTTCCGAGATCCGCACCATTATCTCTTTTTGTTGGGCGGAAGCCGTGCTGCAACTGACAAGCATAATTATCAGAGTTAAAGAAATAACTATTTTTTGAAAACAGACAATAACTTTATCCATGTTCTTTGGTTCACGACAATGAATTCTAAAAATAACAGCAAGCTTTCAACAAAACAGATTACTTGTTGTGCGCTGCCGATCATTGATGAAGCCTGCCGTTATTTTTCTTCGCTTCTCTCGGATATTAAAATGACTTTCGGCAAACAGTTCGCCGAATGAGTGCTACTACTTTTTTTGTCTGGCAGCAATAACTTTTGCCAAGGATTTTCTGGCTGTTTCAGCCTGCTGTCGGCTGATGTTTTTTTCAATCAAATCAAAAGCCTCTCTTAACTCGCTTTCCGTCAGCCCGGTGTTCATTCCTATTGACAAATGAGACTCTAATTGCGATTCGACACCCAGCATTGCGGCGAGTGCCGAAATAGTGGCTAGTTCACGCTGCTGATAGTTCAAAATATCGCTGTCGAAAATATCGGCGAACAAATGCTCTTTCAAAAAGCGGTCAATCGTCGGACTAAACTCACCGAAACCTTTGGCAGGCTTTGATTGTGGCTGTCCAGTGAGCGTTTCCAATGTCTTTCTACCTCGCTCGTATCTATCGCCCGTATCATTAATAGGCGTTGCTGTTTTTCCCTGTGTATCAGCAATGCCTTTATTTTTTCTTTCTTCCAACACTGTCATAAACGCATTGATACCGTTTAAGCTGCGCGGAAAACCGCAGTAGGCATACATTTGAACCAAAACTTCTTTGACTTCATTAACGGTCAGCCCGGCATCAAGTCCGCCATTTAAGACCTTTCGCAGATTTTCTACATCGCCGTTGGCGGTGAAGGCGGAGATCGTGACAATGCTTTGTTGCCGTACGTTTAAGGTTTGATCTTTATTCATTGTTTGTGCCTCCGACACAAATAAAAGGCTAAATATCACAACAGACACCAGTGCTAAGAATACAATGAGCTTTTTCATTGAAACTACCTCCTCAACAGCGCTGCGTTCTACCAGGCGTAGGCTTTTGGTGCCTCGCCGCCTGGTCCGGGCCAGATCTCGTCGAGCCGCCGGAGTGTCTCGTCCGACAGAGAGTATCTCCAAAGCCCGCAAGCTCTCGGTTAGTTGTTCCACGGTGCGGGGTCCGATGATCGGAGCCGTGACGGCAGGATTGTGCAACAGCCAAGCCAATGCGATATCGGCAGGTTGCTCACCGAGCTTTTCACAGAGTGCCTCGTATTCCTCGATCTGCGATCAATGCCGATCAATGATCTTGAAGCTGGTGGTTTCGTCCGTCAGTTCGCCGAAGTTCATGGTGCCCAGACCGAGCCGGCTGACCTGTAGTCCAGTTTTCAAATTGCTATCGTTGAGCTTTCGTTTTTGCATTGTTTTTCTTCTTTTCCAGGACTTACGCAACTGTCACAAGCGATGGCGCAGACAAGGGCACACGTGAAGCGATAATACCGACATCGCGGTACTAATGATATCAAATCCGGTTAATTGCACGCAGTTCCCACAAAGCTTCACCCTGAACTCACAATGCTTATAGGTTTTTTATACTATGTGCATTTACCCGGATTTAATATGACAAGGTATGGGATGAAGATCATTGCGATAATTGGCAATAATGCGGTCGCAGATGAAGAAACACTTTTCATAGTTACGTCTAGTGAATGGTGTAACCGCCATCTACTACGAGCGCATGACCGATGACCAAACTTGATGCGGGGCTGCATAGCCAGAGCACAGCATCCGCAATTTCCTCAGGGCGACCCGTACGACCGATTGGTACATCTTTCAGCATTTCTTTTAAGGCGTCGGCTTGACCAGCGGCTTTCATTTGATCCGACATCGGCGTATCGATGAGACCTGGACATACAGCATTGATATGAATACCCTTCGCCGCATATTCCAGCGCCGCACTTTTCGTCAGCCCCAATATTCCGTGCTTGGCAGCATGATAATTTCCCCGTCCGGCACCACCGACAATCCCGCCAAGCGAAGAACAGTTAACGATCGCACCGCTTCCTTGCTTGAGCATCTGGCGAAGCTCGAACTTCATGCAACTCCATATGCCGCCAAGATTGACATCCAATACCCGGTCATAATCTTCCCTCGTCATATCGGCGGTATCTGCAAGGATGTTCTGAATCCCAGCGTTGTTGTAGGCAGCATCTAACCTGCCGAACGTGGCAATAGTTTGCTCAACCATAGCCTCTACTTCCGCGTCATTCGCTACGTTACAAAGAATAGCAAGCGTTTGATAACCGAGGGCAGCCAATTCCTCGGATGCAGAGCGTACTGCCTTTTCATTTGAGTCCGCAAGCACTACTGATGCGCCCGATTCAGCAAATGCCTTAGCCGTTGCCAATCCAATTCCGGAGGCGGCACCGGTTACTAAGGCAACTTTATTTTCAAATGAGATATTCATAACAAGTTGGTTATTTTCTTATAGATTGAATTCAAGTTTGTTCGCATTTTCATTTACAGATCGGTCATTTGTTCTAGTACCTGATCGCTGATATTGGCGAGTGCCGGCGCGACCAGTTGGTTGATGAGGACAGGCAGTATCTCCTATTGGGTTGTTAATCTGGTTGAACTTCCGACATATATTGTTCATCGGTTACTTTCTCCATCCATTCGACATTTTTACCATCAAGCGCTTCCTGAATGGCGATATGGCTCATGGCCGTTTTGTCGGTAGCACCGTGCCAGTGTTTCTGACCACATGGGCAAGAAATGACATCGCCCGCGCGGATTTCTTTTTTTGGACCGTCCCAACATTGCGTCCAACCGCAGCCGTTCGTCACTATCAGGGTTTGTCCAAGTGGATGGGTATGCCAAGCCGAGCGCGCGCCTGGTTCAAATGTCACTAGACCTCCGGAAACACGGCTAGGCTCTGTTGCTTGGAAGAGCGGGTCGATCCGTATGTTGCCAGTAAAATACTCTTCAGGACCTTTTGTGGAAGATTGAGAGCCACTTCTTTTAATTGTCTGCATTGGACCTCCATAAATTTTCTAGAATACTAGCGCATTTGATACCAGTTGATAAGATAGTAAAATCGGCATGTACTTATGAGCAGGATTCATGAATGCCAAAAAATGATATCAGCGATATTCTTGCTTTTCTCGCTGTCGCCAAAGAGCAAAGTTTTACCAAAGCTGCTGCTAAGCTTGGTGTTTCTCCATCAGCATTAAGTCACACGATTCGCGGATTGGAAGAAAGACTCGGCTTACAATTGCTGAATCGCACAACGCGCAGCGTTTCGCCGACGGAGGTTGGAGAGCGGTTGATTTGCAATGTCGGTCCGCGATTCAATGAAATTGAAGCAGAGCTTTCTGCACTAAGCGAACTACGCTCTAAGCCAGCTGGCACCATACGTATTACGGCCGGGGAACATGCCGCTAACATGGTGCTGTGGCCCGCGCTGGAAAAATTTCTGCCCGAGTATCCCGATATAAAAGTGGAAATCGTGGTCGATTACGGATTCATCGATATTGTCGCTGGGCGATATGACGCGGGCGTGCGCGCTGGCGAGAATATAGCCAAGGATATGGTGGCGATGCGCATCGGACCGGACATGCGCGTAGCAGTTGTCGGAGCGCCTTCATACTTCAAAAAATACCCACGACCAAAGAAGCCGCAGGATCTCACCGCACATACCTGTATAAATCTTCGGTTACCCACGCATGATAACATTTATAGCTGGGAATTTGAAAAAGGAGACCGCGAACTAAAAGTGCGTGTCGAAGGACAATTAGTATTCAATAATCTCGCTTTAAGATTAAATGCGGCATTGTCCGGACTTGGCCTAGCGTACTTACCGGAAGATCAGGTGCAACCCTATATTTCTGAAGGGAGTCTGATTCGTGTGTTAACAGATTGGTGTCCTCCTTTTTTGGGCTACCATCTTTATTACCCGAGCCATAAACAACACTCACCGGCTTTCGCATTACTGATAAAAGCCCTATGCCATACTACCTGGCGCTAATTGCGACAACAATTATTCACTTATGCTACCATAAACTTTCCAAACTCGATGCTTGTCTCTTAAGGATTAAAAAAGGTTAAAACTCTACCGAAATCGTTCCCAACACAGTTAACGGAGCTTGAGGGAAGGCGTAAAAGCCATTCGTATCATAGTATTTGATATCAGAGATATTCTTAAAGTTGACTGCAGCCCGCCAATTGTTATGTTTGTAGGAGATTGCAGCATCAGTTCTGAGGTAAGAAGGAATAGTAAACGGATCGCTCTGGTTGGCAATGCGTGAGCCAACGAAAAATATACCTCCTCCAAACTGTAACCCTTTCAAACTGCCCTTTTGAATCTGATATGTTGTCCATAAAGAAGCGCCATGATAGGCTGAATTTTCCAGTCTCCGTCCAACTGGAATGCTGTTATCTTTGCTGACAAAGGCATCATTTAAATACCCAGAAGCGATAATCTTCCAGCCAGGTAAAATTTCTCCGGCTACATCCAGTTCAATCCCGCGACTTTTGACTTCTCCCACCGCAATTGAGAAGTCGGTATGATTCGGGTCTACAGTGGATATGTTTGTTTTAGTAATATCATAGGCAGCTAGTGTTGCCGAAAGCCGTCGATCAAAAAGTTCAGATTTTATCCCAACTTCGTACTGTGTCCCACGAGAAGGTTCTAGTGCTACCCCATTAAAGGTTCTGTCATTGTTGGGAACAAAGGAACGGCTGTAACTGGCATAGAGTGAAATCGGTTCAATGGGTTGATAGACTAATCCCACACGAGGAGAAAAGGCACCATCGTCAAACTCAGACCTATTGACGTTTCCATCTGCTGGTCTGGTACTATTGACGCTATTAACAAAATCGTATCTACCACCAACGAGCAATTTCAGATTAGATAGTAGGGTTACTTGGTCTTGCAAATAAAGACCTAGTGTGTCGATTTTCGTGTAGTATTGAGCTTGCAGTGTCCGGTTCGTAGGACGGGCACCATAGACAGGATTGAAAATATCTATTGGGGCGATATCTTCGACAAATAGAGCGCCAACCGATGGTTTGCTCCGACTCAACTCCAAACCCAGCTTTTGTCGTACACACAAGCCTTATGAAGCTCCGAATGAAATGAGCGTTCTCAGTTGCAACGAAGTTAGTTTCAATCTCTAATAGTACATCAGTTCTATTTTGTGTTTCGTACTGCAAACTAGTACTCTATGTCATTAATTTTGAGGGGTTCGTAGTGAGCAATTTATTGCTCAATTTAAGCGCTGAAGCGCTGACTACGAAATTTCATAACCCATCAAAACTAATGACATGAACCACTCGTCTAAACTCCAGTAAAAAAAGAATCCCCATAAATTCAGGCGCGGGGATTCTTTTGTTACTTTTCAACAATATCCAATTCCCTAATCTTCAAAATAGATGCGACATTCAGGAGAGTCTGGATTTGCTGTACAGTATTCTTCAAAGGACGCTTTGGCTGACACCATTGGCTCAGCTTTTTGATGGGCAGCTTGAGCCTGAACTTCTTCCACCTCATCCCAAGCAGCGGCACATTCATGAGAAACTGCACCGTGAATGGCACAAACACCACGAGCTTCCTCAATGGCTTTGTAAATTTTCTGCTCGAACACATGCACTAGCGGACTTTCCACAAAATCACTCTTTGTGAGGATGTCGGTAATGGAAATGATGCCTAGCAAATCGCCATGCATCACAGGTGCTCTGCGGATACTAGTATTCGCAAATAACCTTGCTACATGTTCTACGCTGAGCTTGGGATCGACGACAATGCAAGGCTTAGTCATAATTTCGTGAACCCTGATTTGCTTGGGATCTTTTCCATAAGCTGTTACTTTGTAGACAATATCTGTCTCGGTGATAATGCCATAGGCGTCATTTTCATGAGCGCGTTCCACAACTAAAGCCCGGAGTTTTTTGTCCTTCATCAGTTGCACCGCGATCGCAACGGTTGCCGAACCGCGAATGGTGACTACCTCCTTCGTCATGATATCTTCAGCTTTCATCATTACGCCCACCTCCTATTGAATGGAGTTGATTTCTTGCCCAATCACATCTATACTATCTGCTTACCAGAAAGGTTGAGGTTAGCTGCTTTCTAATCAGGTAGACATTCTTAGGGCATGGCAGGTATTAAAAATATCTCATGACTGCAAAGCTGAATATTTTTCCAGGTTGACGAGAGCCTCGAAGGACTTTTAGACGGAGAAAGCGCCCAGTTAAAAGACGGGCAATTCCTTTGAGACGAGCCTGAAACCTGACAGCAAGAAACTTTAATTGTCCGCCTGATGGAGCAACAGCATAAAGGGGTGTAAAGGCAAGTTTACCGTACAGAACATCAGCCCGATGAGTTTTACTTAAATTATTCTGATAGTGTTCTGGATTAGGTAACCCTCCATGTTCGCCATAGTTTCGCCAAGAAATATAGTTCTTGAGATTTTTGTTCCGTAAAAACGAATCAATATTGGAGTCCCAAGTTGAGTAGGTTGTGGCTCCATGTTTTTGTGTAATTTCTTTTGCTAAATCAAGTAAGTGGAAAGCACCTAACTTCGTTATAATATATGCAACAGCTGAAACTGAGAAGCCTTCACCATAGCCTTCAGGGCTAACACTATACACCTGTGAAGCACAAGTGTAAAGCCAGCTCACCCCAACATCACTTTGATTGAGATTAAAAGGTAGAGGGAGTCGCCCAAAACCAACCACGGGAACAAAATCGGCTTCAATAATCAGAGTCGGTTGAACTTCCTTTGTGGCTTTCTCCCAAGCGCATTGATGGTTCATCAGACAAAGATAACTCCGAGAAAAATTCTGGAATTCCGGTTTGGTTTTTTGTCTGAGGACTTCGCATGTAAAGCCTTCTCTACTCAAAACGGATTCCAGCGAAGAAGTGGATTCTTTATGAGCAATAATAAATACTCTGCCAATACAGTCAACAAGCTGATGATTTCTGGTAGCCTCAAGTTGAAAAATCATGATTATTTGGGATGCGGGGATTTTATATTTTGGATTTACAAGAATCGATGAATCACCCAAGCTTGTGTCTTGCCGCCAAGGGCGGCAAGGCAGAAGGCAGCTATGCTGAGGGCAGAAGGAAATCCTTATAACGCGCAGTTAGGGACTTGAAATATGGACGTAGTATTCCGAAGCGCTATGCATCTCGAAATACATATTTTCAAAGTTGCATAAATAAATTTAGGGGCTTGGAAAGAAAGTAGCAGAGAGCTTTTTAAATATTTCTTACCTTCTGCCTTCTGCCCTCTGCCCTCTGCCTTTCTTCGGTCATTAAGGAGTCAATGTTAAGAAGGCAGTTAAGCTGATATTGCACTGTTATTAAATGCTATATATCCCTATAAATAAATGTGCGGGGATTTAATAAAAACGCCTTTTTCCAAAGCGCCGCAGTCTGGGAAAAAAATCTTTTTTATTTTTCATAAAGCGCGTTGGGGGCTTGTACCCATATCGGCAGTGGGAAAATAAATTCTTCCGGAATGCCCTTTTCTTTAGTCATATAAGTAAAACTTTGTACTCTTTGCACTAAGAGTTCCCTAAAATCGCTGAAAAGTAACATTTCCACTTCCAAAAGTGATGAATTTGCTGTACCTATAAACTTGAGAGCCAATACTGCCCACCCCGCAGATGATTTTTAAGAAATTTACCGTCTGCCGTCTGCCGTCTGCCCTCCGCCTTTCTTCGGTGAGTGCGATACGGCGATACGGCGGTATCGCCGTGTCTAGATTTTTGAAAGCGAAGTTAGTCAAAAAGGCAGAAAAACTGTGTAGGAAAAATCTAAAATAGATATTAAATTAAGAAAAAAGACAATTTCATCAACAACTGTTCTTAAAGTCTGACTTTCAGTAAAGCATAGTGGGTTTGTTACCAGTGATAAAACACGATTACATGCTAGTTTCCCAGAACCAACTGATTGATTCTGATGCTCCACTACAGTTGTTACTTTTTGTCGATGGACGTCCCAAGTCCAAACAACAGAAGCAGCAAATTCTCTCTTACATAAAAGAATTACAGACTGAGTACCAGTTTGAACTTCAAATTATTGATGTCGAGCAACAACCTTATTTAGCGGAACATTTTAAACTAATAGCAACACCTGCTTTAATTAAAATCCATCCCGAACCTAGACAGGTATTAGCTGGTAGTAATATTATTGGTCAATTAAAAAACTGGTGGCCGCGTTGGCTATCTGCTGTAGACGCATACATAGCAATGCAGAGTGGCTTGCCCGAAAATGTTGAAGACAATAGTCGGCTCAGTAAGTCTCAATCTTCCATTCGCTCAGTGGATGTTTCTACCGAACTAATAAAACTCTCGGATGAAGTTTTTCGACTAAGACAGGAAAAAGAAAAACTCCTTGAACAACTCAAGTTTAAAGACAGAGCGATCGCCATGTTGGCTCACGATCTCCGGAATCCACTGACTGCGATCGCGATCGCTATGGAAACTCTACAATCCAACTACAATGTGGCGAAAGGTGAATTTTATCCGCGTCTGACATCTACAATAACGGTAAATTTATTCAAACAAGCTCGTAGCCAAACTAAGGTTATGAATCGAATGATCGCTGATCTGTTGCTGGTAGATCACGGTAGTGATAAGGAAATACCGATTCAACCGCAAAAAATGGAACTAGGCAAACTTTGTCTGGATATATTAGAGGAATTACGCGATCAATACACTGCCAAATCTCTTAATATAGAACAAGACATTCCTAACGATCTTCCCTGTGTTTATGGAGATCCAGAACGTATCCGGCAAGTGCTAGTGAACTTGTTGGACAATGCAATTAAATATACACCTAGTGGTGGAACTATCAGTATTTCTGGACTTCACCGCACCACCCAAAAAGTTCAGTTCAGTATTAGCGATACAGGGCCTGGTATTCCTGAAGAAAACCGCGAGCGTATTTTTGAGAATCACTTTCGCTTGCAACGCGATGAAGCTACGCAAGGCTACGGTATTGGTTTGTGTTTGTGTCAACGCGTCATCCGGGCGCACTACGGTCAAATTTGGGTGGACTCTAGCTCCAATCATGGCGCGTTATTCCACTTTACATTGCCAGTTTACATAAATTAGCTGTTAGCCAATCACACTTTCTTTTAAAGCTACAATAATTTTCTTGTTTGCTTCCGGAAAAGTAAACTGCTCGAGTTCGTCTAGACTTACATGACGAATTTCATCACATTCGAGTGGTTGGGGAACACCTGAAAGGTGGCGACAATGATGCACTATTAGAGTCACATGTAGGTGGGTATAGATGTGATCAATGGTAATTAGATGCGCCCCTACTTCAATCTCTATTCCCAGTTCTTCCTTTATCTCACGTTTGATACACTCTTCAACGGTTTCACCAAGCTCTATTTTGCCTCCAGGAAATTCCCATAAACCCCCCATTACTCCTGTCGGAAGACGGCGATCAATGAGAATTTCTCCTTTCTCGTTCCAAATGACGGCAACACCAATAATTTTATGTACTAGATGAGTTTCTTGCATGGGGGGAGGAAGAGAGTAGAG
>JAQYWO010000518.1 GCA_029379215.1 Rhizonema sp. PD37 | reverse complement strand
CTCTAATTCCATTTGATTTACGTTCTCTCATATTGCTTTTAGTCTAAACTCCAGTGCTAAAGGTGGGCATCTTTGTCGGAGCATGGTTTTTCATATAGTCAAAAACGCTGCCAAACGTGCCGGGATTGAAGGCAATGCCAGTCCCCACTGGTTAAGACACTCTCACGCCAGCCATAGTCTTGATCGGGGAGCGCCTATTCATCTGTTGCAAAAAACTCTGGGACATAGTTCGGTGGCGATTACGGAAATGTATCTACACGCTCGCCCGACTGATAGTAGTGGGTTATATTTGCAGGATGATGAGTAGAAGAGCCATAAGCTCAAGTTGGCATCGATCTCTTAGCGATCGCTTCATACGAGCGCACGATTAGAAGCCGTTTAAAGCCAATAGTCAACCTTAATGCCCTTATGTGTAATAAATTTTCTGGAAGTCATAATACTTCTCATGAAGAACTATTATGTGTTTATAACTGATTGGTAGTCCAGAGCGTCGGGGATTAACCCTTCTTCCATGCCTAGAAATGACAGTGTATGTGTTAAAACAATCCTGATTCTGGCGGCAATACCCAACGGTTTGCGCTTGGATAAAGAAATTCGCTCCATTGAAGAGTGTATCCGAATCGGGTTAAAGTGCAAACCGATAATACCAACGAAGACACTCCGAACCCCGTCCACAATTTATTTGAAGTTGCAAATTTAGGAGAGTATACAATTATGTCTGACTTTTATGCTTTACTGATCGGCATCGATTATTACGAACCCAATTCTTACTGCGACAATTTAAAAGGGGCTGTTAGAGATATTGACAAGGTAGCAGATTATTTAATAAAATCACTGCAAATTCCTTTAGAACGAATAACTAAACTGACCTCTCGTTTAGAGAAAACCAATTCTCTTGCTGATGTTAGAGCAGAACCCAAGGAATTGCCTACCTATCAAAATATTGTTAATGCTTTTAACAGTATTACTGAAACGGCAAACACTGGGGATTTAGTCTACATCCACTATTCAGGACATGGAGGACAGGTAAAAACGATTTTTCCAGAGTTGAAGGGACAGGGACAGTTTGATGAAAGCTTAGTGCCGATGGACGTGGGTGATGATGGCAACTATCTACGGGATGTGGAAATGGCCACCCTATTGAAACGAATGACAGATAAAGGATTATTTGTTACAGTTATCTTCGATAGTTGTCATTCGGGGGGAGCAACGCGAGGCGATGCTCAGATTCGGGGTTTGCGGGATGGGAAGCCAGATACAAAAGACAGGCCCAAAAATAGTGTTGTGGCTGAGCGAGATGAGTTGATGAAGAATTGGCGAACCGTAACTCAAAACAGTCCACAAGAGGGTTGGTTGCCAAACCAGAGAGAATATGTTTTCTTAGGTGCTTGTCGTCCGAGTGAACTTGCCTATGAATCAGCGTTTGATGGGAAAGATCGCAATGGGGCATTGACTTACTGGATGATCGATACCCTGAACGCCATACCTACAGGTTTAACCTACCAAGCTTTGTATGATCGCCTTAAAGGACAGATCCAAAGCCAATTCCCCAGTCAATTACCTATGCTGTTAGGGCAGGGCGATCGCTTGGTATTTGGCAGTGAAATCAAGCCAGTACAATATAGTCTAGGAGTTATAAAAGTTGTTAAGCCGACTGGACAAGTAACGTTAGATGGGGGATTGGCGCAGGGGATAAGCCGAGGAACGCGATTTGCGCTTTATCCTATAGGGAGTGATTTTACTGATAAGCAAAAACGTCTTGCTGTGGTCGAGATTACAGAGTTACAAGCATCTACTTCTACTGCCAAAATCCTAACAGCGCAAGAAAGTGGTGTCTCGGCAGTGATTGACAAAATTGAAGCGGGATTAGCTGCGGTGATGGAATCAGCACCAGTCAATCTCAAGCATCGGGTTCGTTTGTTTAACAAAGAAGTCGGAGACAAAGAAGAACAGTTACCACAGGAGTTAGCTGACAAACAAGCAGCAGCTTTAGAAAAAGTACATCAGGCGATGCAGGGTAATGGTTGGGTAACTGAAATTGGAGGTAATGAGGAAGAAGCAGATTATCAAGTTGCTGTTGGGCGCGAGGGAGAGTATGAAATTTCTCGCCTGAGGCCTATCAAAAACTTGACTCCCGCTTTAAGAATCGATGATGCTGAGTCTCCTGCTCAGGTGGTTAAACGTTTAGTACATTTAGGGAAATACAAATCAATTGATGCACTAGACAATCCAGAATCGAAGTTATCAATCGAGTTTGAATTACTCGATGAAAATAAAAAACCGTTTCCTGATCGCAATAATATCAAGCTCAAGTCGAGTACAGTCTATATACGAATCAAGAATACAGACGATCAACCTCTGAATATTTCCATCCTCGATCTTGAAGCTACTTGGCAAATTAGCCTAATTCCTATTCAAGGTATGGATACAGCTTTCTACGAGCTAGATAAGAATAAAACTTTAGAACTGGATATGGAATTTTCCGTTCCTGAAGGTGATAACTATCAGAATCAAACAGAAAAGATCAAAGTATTTGCTACAAAAAGTATCGCTAATTTCAAATGGCTAAAATTACCCTCACTTGATGAAGACTTGGGCAAGCGAGGAGGCGATTTAAATAAGGAACTTCAACAAATAGCTGAAAAAAAAGGAGTAACAAGGGGAGAAAAACCGCAGGTTAGTCCACTCAACCAACTACTTTCCCAAATTGGAGCGGATGCAGACGAACCTCCTGAAATAAATCGTGCTTTGAGACCGAAACCTACCCCTAATGCAGACTGGATTACTAAAACTATTGAAATTAGATTTCAAAACTAGTTAATCAAAGAAAGGAAGCTATTAAAATTCAATAGCTGCCCGATATTTAATAATGTTTGTGAGCAACAATTAAGATTCAGTCAAATGAACAAAATTGTTAGCCCAAATAGCCTCTACTTAAATTTCATTATTATGCCAGCATCCAATCCAATGATTACAGTTCTCCTCTTATCTGCCGATCCTAAAGAAAATTATCGACTCAAGCTTGATCAAGAGTTCAAACGTATCGAAGAAGTGCGTGAATCGTCTAAATATAGGGAGGAATTTCAGATAATAACTTGTTTAGCCACAACTTATAACGATATTATTAAAAAAATAATAGAAA
>JAQYWO010000090.1 GCA_029379215.1 Rhizonema sp. PD37 | reverse complement strand
TTTCCTGGACTCGCATTAATTCCTCTCACACAGACAGAATGAGCGAACGTACAGTCTTTAGACCATTTAGAGGTTGCTTGAAAAGAGTCTGCTTGAGCCTTCAGTGAGAGTCAGGAGCGCTTCGGTCCTTGGCAGCCCCTGCCAAAGACCGAAGCAAATCCCAAAACCGAAATTCTCAAGGTAAGAGTTTCTCGGTAGCTAGGGTAATGAAACACACGCTCTTAGACTTTTCAAACATCCTCTTAGCTCGACTTTATCCATTTTTTTCGCCACGCGAGCGCTATCACTGAAACCTTTGTGGGACGGTAATTTTACTTTTTGAACCGAGAGTGATCATCTATGAAGTGGAAAAAGTACTGTCCAAAAAGCCGGAGTTTTTACCGGATAAAGAAAACTGAGTTCTTAATTTTGGATCAAGTTGAGCTTACATCTAGTCCAGATAATCACTCATCCTTGAGGATTATTGATTATCTGTTAATGGTTAATTACAATTAACCATTAACAACCTCACAGATATGATAAATATTTAACCGGACATGATATGATTTGAAGCCTGTGCACCGCAGCTATTCTTCTTGATGGTGATGGTGACGATGATGGTGATTGTGATGCTGATGGTGATTGTGGTTATGATGCTCTTGAGACACCTCTTCTTCACCCTCTCCTTCACCATGTACACGCTTATGAACTGCGCGATGGATTGCGTTATCAACCATTAAATCAACTTCAGTTGTAACTGCAGCCTCAATTGAGCTACCACCAGGAACACGAGAAAGGATGCCATGAATAATTCCATTTACCGCTTTGTTTGCTGTAGTATCAAGCACAGCATCAATACCCAACTCAGCAGCTTGTTTAGCTTTATTGTGCTCATGCATGTCAGACATGATTTTTCCTCTCCGCTTATAGAATATAGAGAATTTATCAGAAAAACACTTGCAATACTTAACACAAACTCATAATTTAACAAATGCTTGCTAGATCACATTATAACCTGTTTTAACTTTCGATTGGTTATCTAGTTGTGATCACTAGTTGATACTTCATCCCAGACTTACTCTAAGTGTCTCCTACAACATTGTTCAATATACCACAATACTGTTGGCTAAGTCAAAAAACCTTGAGTTTTGAGTGGGTCAGTTGAGCAATGACTACAAACTAATGTCAGTATTCATTCCATGAGTTCGACCTTCTCATATATAACTGATATTTAAGACTACAATCTGCCTTGTTGTGTTTCTGTGATAATTCTCAAAAACTCAACTGTCAGCCGATCTTTTTGCCCTATAGAAAAAGTAGGTTAGGAGATTTTTCGTTTTTGACCGGGTATTCCTCTCACCACTGACTTGAATACTGATCAGTGTGCGATCGCCCTTATGCTAAAGCCGATAAAGTCAGGCATAGCCCCGCTAAAGAGCCGTGTAAAAATAACTTGAACACTTTTTATGTGAAAGCTAGATTCACAACCTATTTCCGATAAAACTTGTACAACTTATTTTTACATGATGCCTGATACACCAGCTTTGAGAGATTCTCAGCCTTCTACCATGAAATCGACAGACATTTTACACTCTTTGAACCGCCTCCAAGTATGATAAATGATAGAGTCGTTCTCAAAGTAAGGTTATGGAAATTTTGACACTAGGTTGGGTTTCGCTACTGGTAGTTTTTACCTGGTCAATTGCAATGGTAGTTTGGGGTCGTAACGGACTGTAGAAGAATTGTGGAAAATCCAGCCGTAAATGTTTTGGCGTTGGCTGCTTTAGTGCTTCTGGTATCAGTCACTGGAGGCGTTGGTTATTTGACGCTCACTGAATGGCGCGATCGCCGTCTTCGAGAACAAGAAAAACGCGACACCCGACGCAGTACCCCCTCTAAGCGCCGATAATGTATTTAGTACTGCTACCTTGGAATTAAAAGTTCGTCTTGTAAAGTCAAGCGAAAGAGAGCTTGTTTGGGAGCCAGTGCCCTCAAGGCTGGTTTCCCATTCTAAATGCTGTTGAGCGCTTCTGGTATCATTCGATATGCGTCCTTCAGGAATGCTTCTTTCCTTAGAGTACAAAATATAGAAGGGGCATTTTGAAGGATTTAGGTGATCATAGAGGCAATCATCAGTATCCAAAAAATGACCAGGGGAATTGTTGTCATCTCATCTAGGGAATGCTGCGGTTGGCGTTATACCGCTATTTCTCGTTTCACCTCTTGCACAAGGCGGATAATTTTATCTCTCGAATCATAGCCAGCCTCAACCATCGCTTGCTTTAATCCCTGTTCCAATTGTTTTGGTGACATCAATGTACGCTGTTGATATCCGCTAACGCTTTCCCAAAATTCATTGGTATCAGCTTCTGCTTCTGCAAATAAAATCATCACTCGCACTCTTACGGGTAAAGTGCCTTCTATGGGGTGATCTAAAGATAATTGACCTTGTGCATCAATCTTCCCCGTGGCTTGGATTGCTTTCATAACGTTTTTAGACTAATTGACGAGTTGATGAAAACAACTGATATCTTAGCAAAACTGCTAACTTAAGTAGCTTTTTGCAAAAAGTTTACATTGATACAAATTCTGGAGGCTTAGCAGATATAGCATTGTCTTATACTTCAACCAGTCTTTAATCGAAATATTAAAGTATACTAGAAAACTTAGGACTTACGCATTGACAGGGAAAACTAAATATGGTTGATAAATTTCCAGCATTAAACCTTGATTTTTAAATTATTTTTAGGCGATCGCTTGATGAATATCCTTCATACTTTTAGTCTAAAAGTAATTTGTTTAGACTTTTGGAGACTATTAAAAATAGTCTTTTAAGCAAGACTTATTTGATATTTATTTCCTATGACAAAATACCAAATATTTAAATTTAACTCAGGTTTTAGGTACTTGCGACAAACCTTAATTATAGGATTTTTATGCTTATTATTGAGTATAGGTTACGCACAATTCTCTCCTGGTTATAGTGAAGCAGAATTACCTTCAAAATACACTGGATTAGCTCCTAACTCTCCCTTCGGGTTAGATTTTGGTTACAGTGATCCAAAATCTATAGGTCCAGTCTCTCAAGATTTAGGAATCAAATGGATTCGAGGAATCCAAGTTGAATTTGATGCGTGGGATGGAAATCCTCAAACACTTAGAAACAGGATAAATACCTTAAAAAGTTATGGCTTATCTTCATTACAAACTCTTTTTTATCCGCAAGATTGGAAAGAGGGCAAATTAGGCCCGCCAAAAAATGGCGATGCTTACGTACAAAAAGCTTATGACTGGGTAGCGGCCACTCATGATTTAATGCCCTATTACGAGCATTGGAATGAACCTTGGGTTGATGAGTGGGCATGGAACGGTGGTACGGCTGAAGAATATAGGGACATCATTAAACGAATTTGGAATAAAGTAAAACCTCAGTTTCCAAATGTCTATTTAATTGGCGGAGGTTCTCTAGCTTACAATAGGGATATCATGTATGCGAAGGGAAATGACATCGGATATGTGGATGGATCTGTAAATCATGCTTATGCTTTCCCAAGCCCGAATACCTTCCATGCTACATTAATGCAATTAACATTAGATAAGAAGTTTTCTAAAAGCCAAGGTAAGGCAGGCGCTTGGCAAACAGAGTTTGGCACATATCGTGAAATGTTCTCCTCAGATAAAGATATATGGGTAGCTCGTACAATCCCCTCCAGTTTCCTACTTCATATGTTAGCTGGTCATTATGCTCAAAGACCAGTAAGAGCTTTTTGGTTTAACTGGAGTGGACATGGAATGCACGATATCAAAGATAATGAGGCGGCAAAAGATGCATATAGAACTATGACTCGGGTATTAGAAGGAACCGAAATAGTGGATGATGTATTTCCGCAATCAAAATCAATGTGGGGAATTGTTTTTAAGAACAATTATTCAGCAGATAATCGTGCCAGAGCCGCAGTATTTGTTAATGGACCATTTTATGGTGATCTAGGTAATCCTTGGACTCCGGATGGAGGAAGTCAAGCTAAAGGTAAAGTTCCTTCTGACGAATATTCCGGTACTATGTCTATCAATGGATCGGGCATTCAAGTCTACGATTATAAAGGAAATAGAATAAAGAATTTGAGTAATATTCCTTTAACACCAGTAGAAGTCGTGTATATACTCGCTGATATGCCAGCTTCACAGTTAAAGCAAATATTAAAGAATACTGATTTCAAATTAAAAACAGAAATAAAAGTCACTGCATTATCTTTGTCAGGACCTGTTATTAAAGGTAGAACAATTGACGTAAAATTAGAGAATGTCGTCAATCAACCTCGGAGCGGAAGTTTAAAAATAACTCCTCCAAATGGATGGACGTTATCAACTAACAGTCGAGAATTTAAAAATTTACAACCAGGCGAACAGAGAATATTAAGCTTTCCTATCAATTCTGCTAAAAATGGCGATAATAATTATAATCTTAGCTACTCCTTATCAATCAATGGAAAATCATCACCTCAAACTGGTTCTTGGAAAATTCAATCAGCGTATGCTCCCAAGAAAACGATTAACGTAGATGGTAACTTAGATGATTGGTCTGATATCATGGCGACAACTATGGGTGATGGGACATATAAGTTTAAACTGGCGTGGGATGCCAATAACTTATATTTTGCAGCAGTTGTTGCTGATGATCGCCACGAACCATTTCCGCCATTTAATCCCAGTTATGAATGGTTCCGAAAAAATAGAGTTGACGGTGCTAAAGGTGATGATAATAAAGATGGATTATTTATTAATATAGATTGTACAAAAAATAATCCTGATGACTTGCTGAAAGGTCATCCTCTCTATGAAAAAGCTTTGGCAGCAGATGTAGACTATGAATTTTTTACAACTTACAGTACAGGAAACAACAGTGAGTTGTGGAGATATCGTGCGTCAGGGACAAATCACCAAGGATATTATCCAACCAATGCCACTCTTAATCCGCATCTGATGAAAATGAATGCCAGTCCATCAGGTGGATCTGAAGGTAAGATACAGTTTTCTCGTTCTGGTAATCAGACAATTTATGAGGGAGCCATCTCTTTAAGTGCAATCCCCGAATTAAAGTCAGAGTTAAGCAGTTTGAGTCCCGGAAATTATTATTACCCTAACTTGGCATGGCGGGTAAATGGTGGAAATAAAGGGAAAAAATTCTGGACGATAGAATCAGGACAATGGGAAGAAGGAGGTTATGGCTTTGTGCCACAATGGTTATCAGGTGGTTTGGTAAATGGTGGACGCGTCATCAGTCGTTGGGCTTTTGTTAATGGAGATGGAAGTACATTACCCAAGGCTAAGTAAGTCGGCGATAAAAAACCTAATTATGTAAAGAAAAGTAAAGTTAATAACATTAGCTCGTAGTAAGTATTCTTGAGAGCTAAAGCGCTTACTAAAAACTTTCATTTATTTATACTGACTTACTTAATTCATTTTAAGTTAAATCATTCGTGAAGATACAGAGCCTTGATTTCTTCGATAAGCCAGGGATCTGTGTCTTCAATTTTCATAAATCGATGAGATTACTATAACTATCACTACCAAATTTTGTGTTTGGGCAATGCAAACACAAAAGAACTATAAAGTACTATACCTCTACATACCTCTACTGAACAACAGACATAGTCAAACATAAGAGCGATGCCTGCGGCGGGCTAAGCCTACGCCTCCCTTAATTGTCATTTAACTATTTTTATTGCGAAAGCCATTCAAGGTAAGGTTTATAGATTATTCTCTATTAATAGTTATAAAATATTGTGAGACACAGTCATCTACTTCATGGATTGTAGCATTACAGATTACAGCAAGTCAACTGTCTTTAGGTGGTTGTTATTCGAGATCATAAGTTATAATCTCTACGAAAGTAGTATTTCTACTTAAAAAAAATAATTTTCCCTCTTAATGAATTGGCTCCCGCTCTTGAGCGAGATAGTTTTTGCTACTTGTCTAAAAAATTAATAAACTCCTTAATTTGGATGACTTCAGCAAGGAGTTACAAATCAACATTTGGCTAATCGTGAAGAAATAGTCAGTGACGTCAATGACTATTTAGATAATTCACGATCTGCTTCTTAACCACAGTCATTAAAGTATGACCGAGGATAATAATGCTTCGTAAATTCACAATTTTTGTCATTACTGTACTCATTTGTTTATTTGCATTACCTGGATGCTTCCCGCAAGCTCATAGGAAATCTGCTTCAGCTTCGGAACTAAACATTGCTTATCATTGGATTGATGTAGCAATCGAAGCTACTGCCCATGATGTCAAGCGATATGGGGCTAGACCTACAGTTGGTTCCCGTTCCTTAGCTATCCCAGCAACTTCGATATTTGACGCTTGGGCTGCATACGATGACAAAGCCGTTGGAACCCGCCTTGGAGGAACTCTTCGTCGTCCGCAATCCGAGAGATCTGATGCAAATAAACGCAAGGCGATAAGCTATGCCGCTTATCGTACTTTGCTTGATGTGTATCCAGATGATGCGACCTATTTCACCAAACAGATGCTTAAACTTGGATTTGATCCAAATGATTTATCTACCAACAAGGCTACTCCGCAAGGGATTGGGAATACAGTGGCAGCAGCTTTGATTAAATACCGTCACCACGACGGAGCTAATCAACTTGGGGATGAGATTGGTTCGAGTGGAAAGCCTTACTCTGACTATACTTTTTATCAAGCTGTCAATACAACAGACAAAATCAATGATCCAGATCACTGGCAACCCATCACTTTTTCTGATGGTAAAGGTGGAACTAAAACATTGGGATTTCTCACTCCCCACTGGTATAGAGTTAAGCCTTTTGCTCTGTTACGAGCTGACCAGTTTCGTCCGCCTCCACCGCCATTAGTCGGTTCTGATCAACTGCTTACTGAAGTCCAAGAAGTGATGAAATTCAATGCAAACCTGACTCCTGAGCAGAAAGCATTGGTAGAATTTATGCGGGATGGTCCCTCTTCAACTGGTCAATCTGGTCACTGGATGAGGTTTGCACAAGATGTTTCTCGACGCGACAAGCATGATCTCGATCAGGATGTAAAAATGTTTTTTGCTGTATCGAATGTAACCATGGATGCTTTTATCGCAGCTTGGGATGCAAAACGTAAATATGACACTTCCCGCCCCTGGACTCTGATTCATCATTATTTTAAGGGTCAACAAATTGAAGGTTGGGGCGGAGTCGGCAAAGGAAGCATGAAGATGCTTGGTGAACAGTGGCACCCGTATTCGCCGGATACATTCATCACACCGCCTTTTCCTGGTTATGTATCAGGTCATAGTACGGTAAGTGCGGCCAGTGCAGAGATGCTGAGGCTTTTTAAAGAAAGTGATACTTTTAACGAATCAGCAACAGTTAAAGCTGGTGCCCTAACTGAGCCAGGTTTCGAGTCCCTAGTCACGCTTAAATTTCCAACTTTCACGTTTGCCGCAGATGCTGCAGGCATTTCTCGCCTGTATGGTGGCTATCATACTCATTCAGATAATATCGAAGGCTTGAAACTTGGTCGTGAAGTGGCTCAATTTGTGTGGCAAAAAGTGCTTAAACACATTAATGGCACTTCGGGGTGATATCAAGTTCGGTTAATTAGTTATCATTCATGTTGCACAAAACCCCACCCCTTTATCCCTTCTTCGCTTGCAGGGAGGGAACGTAAAGCACAGCTTTACTGGGGTGGTTTTCTGCGTTGATAATAAATATTCAGGCGAACATGATATGAGATGTTGTAAATCTCATATCATGTTCTTTTGTTCTTAATAAAAGAACCCAACCCTGCCAGCGGAGATGAGAATTTGAATGATTGATCTAATCTTATGGCGACAATTACTCTCCTGATTTACACGGTTGATTTTTCATAATTATCAGCAGTTGTTTCTAATCCGGAAATGGAATACATATTTGGCTCAAACGTTCCCTGCATCGTCAGCGGCACCTATTGGCAACTAAACTTAAGGTTGAAATTTTGTTTTTGTTCAGGAACTTTAGATCCCTGACTTCTTAAAGAAGTCAGGGATCTCGATAATTTCAATCAATCCAAAATTCCTACAGTTGTTTCACTTCAGAAACCAACTTTGCCACCATATCTTTAGCACCACCAAAGAGCATTGTCGTTTTATTCTTGTAGAACAAATCATTATCTACACCGGCAAAGCCTGTACTCATCCCGCGCTTAATTACAATTGTCTGCTTTGCCTTATCCACTTCCAGAATAGGCATCCCGTAAATTGGACTATTCGTATCACTCCGAGCTGCTGGGTTGACAACATCATTTGCCCCAATCACTAGTGCAACATCTGTCTGATCGAATTGGGGATTAATATCGTCCATGTCGTGAAGCTGTTCGTAAGGCACATTTGCCTCTGCCAACAACACATTCATATGTCCCGGCATTCTCCCTGCAACCGGATGAATGGCATATTTCACTTCAACACCCATACGTTCGAGAATATCTGCCAACTCGCGGATGCTATGCTGTGCCTGTGCAACCGCCATCCCGTAACCAGGAACAATAACCACAGAACGAGCATAACCCAACATCATCGCGCCTTCTTCGGGATCGATGCTGCGGACACTCTTATCGGTTGTTCCTGTAGCTCCACCCGTAGTACCAGATGTATTACCCGTACCAAAAGCACTGAACAGTACACTAACGAGGGAACGGTTCATTGCCTTACACATAATTTGGGTAAGGATTATACCAGATGCTCCCACCAATGCTCCGGCGATGATTAACATATTGTTCATCACCACAAATCCAGCAGCCGACGCCGCTAAACCTGAATATGAGTTCAACAGTGAAATAACGACAGGCATATCGCCGCCGCCGATGGGGATGACAAACATCACACCCAACACTAAAGAGACAATAACGACTCCTAAAAATACGGCAAGGTTATGTGGTTCAACTAAAAGATAGGCGCTACCACCCAAATATGCAATCAGGAGTAAGAAGTTAAACGGTTGCTGGAAAGGAAATGTAATCGGCGAACCGCTCATAATTCCTTGTAGTTTCGCAAAGGCAACCATACTACCTGTAAAGGTGACACCACCGATTAACACATCCAACAACATGGAGATGTTGACATCAATAGGTATAGCTTGAGATCCTCCTAGCAACCGCCAGAATTCAGCAACAGCTACAAGTGCAGAAGCCGCACCCCCAAGTCCGTTCAGCAAACCTACCATTTGAGGCATATCTGTCATTTGGACTTTGTAGGCAATTATCGCTCCCAAAGCAGATCCAATTGCCAACCCCAACAAAATCATTTCGTAGTTCAACACTTCCCGATCCAGTAGTGTGGCGACGATCGCCAACAGCATCCCCACTGCCGCTACTACATTACCTTGTCGTGCTGTCGCTGGTGAACCCAGCTTTTTCAAACCCAGAATAAATAAGGATGCAGCAACTAAGTATGTTAGCTGAATTCCTGAAGGTAGAAAGTCAATCATAAATTAGTGTTTGGTTGATGGTTGTTAGTTGATGGTGAGACCAGTCCCTACGGCGGGTTTCCCGCCGTAGGGATCTGGCGTTAGCGCAGCGTTAGCGATAGCAAAGCGTTAGCGAGGCACGAGCGTCACCCGAAGGGTTGATAGTAGGGGCGGGTTTAGTTGTCTTACTCGTCGTGTGGCGAATCAATATTGTGAAACCCGCCCGTACATAGGGTTTAGTTATCTCACTCGTCGTGTGGCAAATCAATATTGTGAAACCCGCCCGTACAGTAGTTAGTTGTTTTACCACTAACCATTACCCACTTACCTTTTTCTTGAACATTTGCAACATTCGATCTGTAACCAGGAAACCACCTACCACGTTTATGGTAGCTAGTACTATAGCAATCAACCCGAGAATGACTGACAAATTCGTGTCTCGAGCACCACTCGCTACGATCGCTCCAAGTACAGCAATGCCAGAAATTGCATTTGAGCCTGACATTAGGGGAGTATGGAGGGTTGGTGGCACTTTGTTAATGATTTCAAATCCGGTGAAAGATGCCAAAACAAATACAAACAAAGCGGCAATTAATGCGGATGTCATCGATTAGAAACTCCTGTTGTTTTAACTAAGGAGTTATGAGTCGGGAGTGTTGAATATTCTTTCTTAACTCCCAAGCCTCCTAACTCCCTTGCAATCTAACTGTTTACCGTTAAAGCCTGAAGCGCATCGCGTACTCGTGAGTTACGAATTTCACCTGCGTGTGTTACGCAAGCGCTATCGATAATATCGTCAGCAAAGTTTAGCTGCAAAGCTTTGTCTTTGATGAGGAGTTGCATCAACGATGTGAGATTTTTGGAATACAACTGGCTAGCGTGAACGGGCATTGATGATGGTAGATTGATCGGACCAATAATAGTAATGCCATTCCAGACAATATCTTTGCCGGGCTCGGTACAGGCGCAGTTACCACCTTGTTCGGCAGCTAAATCCACAATCACCGAACCGGGCTTCATCTGTGCCGCCATTTCTTCTGTGACTAAGACTGGTGCTTTTCTCCCAGGAACTTGAGCAGTTGTAATCACCACATCAGCATTCTTGACATGTTCGGTAACAACTTCTTGTGTACGTTGCTTACTTGCCTCAGAAATTTCTTTAGCATAGCCTCCGGCGGCGGTTGTTTGTTCTTCAAGTTTGACTTCGACGAATTTTGCCCCCAAACTTTGAACTTCTTCTTTAACTGCAGGGCGGATATCGAACGCTTCTACCATTGATCCCATGCGTCTGGCGGTGGCGATCGCCTGTAATCCTGCTACACCAGCGCCCATCACAAACACTTTTGCCGGAGCGATCGTACCTGCCGCTGTCGTCAACATTGGGAAATATTTTGGTAATGCTGCTGCGCCAATCAGAACCGCCTTGTAACCTGCTATTGACGCTTGCGAGGATAAAGCATCCATGCTTTGCGCCCTTGTTGTACGGGGAATCAACTCCATACTAAAAGAAGTTACCTTCCTTTCTGCTAGTTGCCGTGCTAAATCTGGATTTCCTAAGGGATTAAGAAACGCCATTAGCACAGAGCCTTCTCGTAGCATCTCAATTTCCGGTTGTCCATTTTCTTTTTCTTGAGGAGGGCTGACTTTCAGCAATATATCAGCTTCGCTCCAGACTGCAGCAGTATCCCCGATAGTGGCTCCTGCTGCTTCATAAGCACTATCAGTAAAGAAAGCTCGCTCACCTGCACCCCTCTCTACCCACACCTCTAAACCTTGTTTTACCAAACGGCTAACGGCGTCTGGAGTGAGTGCCACACGACGCTCAGAAACTTCTATTTCTTTGGCAACTGCTATTCTCATGAACTCTCCTTGAGATAAATACCTATATACTGGATTGCCCGCAGCGACTAGCCATTGGCTTGCCCCATTAATTCAACCTTTGTCAGACTCTACTTATCTAGGCAAACCTTAAATTTTGCTTTTGTGAAGATGCTATCCAATTTCGGGTACTTGTACAAATTGGCATCTATTGCACATTCTATGTTCATCCCTAAATCTGACATCTTTGTTTTCAACTTCTTTTAGGGATTTCAAAACTTTAGTTCTCAATTTTTTACATTGTGCAATATAAAGTAAGAATTTTGAATTGAGGAGCCATTTATTTGTGGAGCATAAAAAACTTCCTGACTGAATATCCCAAATTTATTTGTGGGGGTTCTCATCCTCACATTGAAAGCATTGATCATCCTTTCGGTGCCCTTTATATTACCGTTTAGGGAGAGAGGGAGAGGAGGAGAAGAAATTGCATGGGTAACTTTACAAGAGAGAGGAAGGGGAGTGGCTTTTTGCAAGCACGTCAATCACTTTGCTCTAAGCTTGGCTTGTTTATCACCAGTTTACTGATATCGCACGAAAAAGTTTCTCAATTTTTATAACAAACGACTTAATTTTTTGATAACTTTCTACACATTTCTCAACATAATTTTCTGACTAAATGCATGAGACAGTATAAATAAATGCTCTTTCTAATTATGATTATTCAATAGCTAACGACTGTTTTTCTTGATTAAATGAGACGTTATCACCGCTATCCTGAGTTGCATCACCTGATAAAAAAGTAAAATAAAGCACTTTTAAATAAAATATACTACAAGAAAATACGCATATTGACACTTTCGGTAGACATTCAGCGTCTCATCTTGAAGAGTTAGTAGTAAAGTTTAGCTACAAACCTTTACTCTTTAATTAGACCTTTTTCTGCCACAGGAGCTTAACAATGCGACGTTTATTACCTACTTTAGCCTTGAGCGGCTTTTTACTAGCTGGGTTGCCAGCAACCATCAGCCTTGCGGACAGTCTACCAGGATTTACATTATTTAGTGGCGTCAAGGGTGAGAATCAACTGCCCTTCCGTTTAGACTATGGTGGTCAACCTGATGGTTGGGATCGTTATCGCTTAAAAATTAATCGCAAAAAGCTGAGTACGGCGGTTGAGCATTTTATTATTCAGTATCCTAATTATTACAATGGCAGCTTTGACACGAAAAATATTGAGTTACGGGTCAAAGATAAAAAAGTTCCATTGTCTCAATCCGCGCCTGTGAAGTGGGACAAAGAAAATCATGTGATAGAAATTTATCCTCAAGATCCCATCCCAGCAGGTAGTAACGTTGATATAGTGCTTTCTAACGTGAAGAATCCTGCAACTGGTGGAGTCTACTACTTCAACTGCTCAACTCAGTCTCCTGGAGATGTGCAGCTCTCACGTTATATTGGGACGTGGATTATCAGCATCAGCCATTAACATTTGGATTGTAGGAGGACATAAAAAAATTAGCTTTACGCAGTCGCTTTTAAAGTGATATAGTTGATGATCGTGGCTTTTTTTATAAAAAACTGTCTAAGAGGGCAAAAGTATGCAAAGAACCTTGGGCGGCACTTGCCGAAAAAGAAAAAGAACCTCTGGTTTTCGGGCGAGAATGCGCACACCAGACGGGAGAAATGTGATTAGGGCTAGAAGACAAAAGGGGCGTCATCGTCTAAGTGTTTGAGGCAATAAGAAAAGGCTGTGGCTTTGCCTAAAGCAAATCGATTAAAATCTCGCAAAGATTTTCAGACAGTTTTTCGAGAAGGAATTCGTCGTCATGGTTCTTATCTAACATTAAGAGCCTTGCGACCATTACGACCAAAACCGCCTTCAATAGATGCAGCTACCCAGACTGCTCAAACGACTCCATCCCAAATAGGCATTTCGATTAGCACAAAAGTTAGCAAGCGGGCAGTCGTTCGTAACCGCATCAAGCGGCAAATTGCAGCATTTTTGTATCAGTTATTGCCCAGATTATCACCAGGATGGCGGCTTGTGGTTGTTGTAAAACCAACAGCGGTAGAACTTGAGTGCGGAAGCCAACAATTTCTGCAAGAATTAGAGCAGTTGTTGACACAAGCTGAGGTGTTCAGTGGGCATTCGTGAAGAAGTTTATTATGAGGGTGGTCCCCATATTGGGGATTTGATTATAAACTCACTAATTGGGTTAACCATCGTTGGTCTACCATTGACAGTTGGGGCAATTGTTAGAGCCTTGTGGCTGCGTTTCCGAGTTACCGATCGCCGAGTAACGGTGAACGGAGGTTGGCGGGGACGCGATCGCACGGACATCATTTACTCAGAAATTGTCAAAATGGTGAAAGTTCCCCGAGGCATAGGCTTGTGGGGAGATATGGTGTTAACCCTTAGAGATGGTAGTCGTTTGGAACTACGAGCTATTCCTAAGTTTAGGGAAATATATGACTACATCGAAGAAAGAGTCGTAGCCAAAAGTCCTGACTACATCAGTGCTGCTAAGAAGTAGAAGCGCTTAAGCTCTTTTCCCTTGGAACTCTTGAGAGGAGACGATAAGTGGACGGCGATCTGTAATAACCTATTTTGAGAGACGCTCTTATTCACAACAGACGCTCCTCCACTCTGCCTCTCCCCTACTCATAGAATCAATGTGCGGCTATCCGTAGAGCAACTTTAGTCCCAGGCTTATTATGATTTAAATAAATTGCCTCTAGTTAATTAACTAGAGATTTTGGATATATTGATTTCAGAACGAGGGTTTTGAATTCGTTTCGCCTAGCCAGGATGGGACGAGGAGCAAAAAACCTTAATCTAAAATCTAAAATTAGTAGTAAATTTACAGTAACTCAGGTTGAATTTAGAATAATGGATTTTGGTATCGGGTTTCTCTCGAACAACGTGATGCTGCCAATCATAGACTTGTTCTATGGCATTGTGCCTAGCTATGGATTGGCGATCGTCGCATTGACATTAATAGTCCGCTTTGCGCTCTATCCCCTGAGTGCTGGCTCAATTCGCAATATGCGAAAAATGCGAATCGTACAACCTTTGATGCAGAAGCGGATGCAAGAGGTTAAAGAGCGCTATAAAGACGATACGCAAAAACAGCAGGAGGAAATGGTTAACGTCCAAAAAGAATTTGGCAACCCGTTAGCTGGATGTTTACCTTTGCTGGTGCAAATGCCAGTTTTGTTCGCACTGTTCGCCACTTTGCGAGGCTCGCCTTTTTCTGCTGCTACCTACAGCGTTAACTTGCAAATTGTGCCGACAGAACAAATCGAACGAGTTCAACCGCAAGCCTTCGCGACTCCTCCCCAAAACGTCTATGTTTCTGATGGGGAACACACCAAAATCACTGCTATCCTTCCGGGAGGTAGTAAATTAGCGGTAGGAGAACACACCAAGATTGAATATCAAACGATAGAAGGCAAACCATTTCAGCAAGTCGTCGCCGAACACCCCCAAACTAAGTTAAACCCCGAATGGAAAGTGACCAAAGGGGAAGAAAGGGTCAAAATAGATGCAGAGGGCAATATAGAAGCTTTACAACCGGGAGATGTCACTATTCAGGGAACAATTCCTGGATTAGCAGCAGATAAAGGATTCCTCTTCATCGACGCTTTGGGTAGAGTTGGTGCTCAAGATCCTGACGGGACAATCCACTGGGATATTGTCGCGATGGTGGTAACATTTGGTATCACTTTATACGTTAGCCAACTTCTGTCCGGGCAAAATTCGACAAGTGCTAACCCGCAGCAGGACACAGTCAACAAAATCACTCCTGTTCTCTTTTCGGGAATGTTTTTGTTTTTTCCACTGCCAGCCGGAGTGCTGATGTATATGGTGATTGGCAATATTTTCCAAACCCTACAAACCTATATCCTCTCCCGCGAAGCGCTTCCAGATGAACTGCAAAAAATCGTCGATTCTCAACAGAAAGAAGTAGAAGGCGCACAAGAACAAAAAGCGTTGCCTTTTGAGCCAAAAAGTTCTAAGAAAAAGGCTGCAGGCTAGATGATGACCGACACTCCGATGCAACGTGGTCAGGAATGGTTAGAATCACTCCTACGGCTATCTGGGGTTTCTGTTCATGTGACTGGAGAGTTGGAAACAGCTGCCGTTCAATATGAAGAATCCCAAGAACCAGATAATTACTGGTTAACCATTGATCAAACCAACCTGAAGCCAGAACAAATTCAGATTTTTATTGGCTCTGATGGTTCAGTGCTAGATGCGATTCAGTATCTAGCCAATTCCATTCTTAACTTGAACCAAATCACAGATGGGCAAGCCTCATATACCATTGAGTTGAACGGCTACCGCGTCCAAAGGCAAGAAGAAATTCGTGCCATGGCAGAAGCGGCAGCAGAACAAGTGCGTTCCTTAAGTCAAGAAGTAGAAATAAAATCCCTCAGTTCAGCCGAACGCCGTCAAATTCATACCTACTTAAAGGACTTTGGCGATTTAGAAACCTTCAGCCGAGGCAAAGAACCGCATCGTCATCTTGTTGTACGCCCAGCCTTAATGGAATAATGCTGGAGCTAGGAGACAGGAGACAGAAGTCAGAAGACAGGAGTTATTATTCAAAGAACTGTCCCTACTTTCTCTCGCCACTTCCACAGACTCGGGGGGGGCACTGCCCTCCGAGCGATCGCCTCGGTCGCACGCGACTTTTGTGTAGTACTTCCAGCGCTCCTCCCCACTCCCAAAGAGTCAAAATAGTTTCGGAAATCCGAATGTCATAGATATAAAACTAGTTTCTAGAAAAGTTAAACTTAAAAATGTATTTTCAGTGTCAGCATTCAGCCTTTAGTGATTAGCCCTTCAGGTTTATCCTTACTTATCAGTTGCATCGCTGATAATACATCAAACTTTTAGTGAAGATATCTTAAAAATCCTATGGACGCGATTTATATTCCGCAGCTAACCCAAGCCCCGGAGCGGACAGAGGAAATTCAGGTTGACGAATTTCTGCCAGGTTTGGAAACGTTGACACCTGTTCGCGGTCGTATTCGTGTACAGCATCATGGGAATTTCTTAGAAGTATCAGTTCAAGCAGAAGCAATTATCACCTGTACCTGTAACCGCTGCTTGCAGAACTATAATCATCGATTGATGGTTGATACAAAGGAAATCATCTGGTTAGACGAAGCAGCTAACGAAATAGAAGATGAGACGCTTTTAGAACGGGAAGTCGCTCTGGATGATTTGGTAGAAACTCTATCACCTCAAGGAGATTTTTATCCCAGTGAATGGTTGTACGAACAAATGTGCTTGGCACTTCCTCAGCGACAACTATGTGAAAACAACTGTCCAGGTATTCAACTTAACTCTGCGACTATCTTAGAACAACCTGTTGATCGTCGTTGGGCTTCTTTAGAAGCTTTGAAAAAGCGACTTCCAGGTTAATCGCACTTGATACCCAGATCCCCAAATCCCCGACTTCTGCGAAGTCGGGGATCTTATTCCTCACGAGTCATATCTAGAATTCGACGATTTTCAGTCTTCAGGCATCTCACCTTGATATTGTTGTCGTAGCGTATGCGCTCGAATATCTTGAATTTCTGTAATCATGACTGTAAATCTATCGTTCATAGCTTGAAAATTGCGCTGACTGGTTTCAAAATTGTGCTGATATACGACTGCATTCTCTAGGAAAGCGCTGACTGCCAAACGCAGATCAATGAGTTGGTCTTCCCTCCTTGTTAATGCCATCGCTTTCAGTCGTCATATACTTAAACTCAAAGTCGAATGGGTATACTTTCATTTTAAATTAGTGAAGCTCATTCCACCTTTGAAAGAAGTGGGATTTCGCGTCCAAAGTCATTAAAACATTTCTATACAAAATCCAAAAATACGTCTGTTGCACCGGATAATTTTGTCAGGTTGCTGTGGACAAAATAAAAGATGATTCAAGAACAGTCAATCAAAATTAAAAGAGGCTTTGTGGATAGAGAGTGGGGTCAAGTGCATTACCGCACGGCAGGTAATGGTCCAGCACTGGTGCTAACCCACAAAACCTACTTTTCTTCTCGTAGTTTTATGAGAGTGATGCCGTTTTTAGCTCCTCATTTTCGCGTAATTGTGCTGGATACTCCAGGTCAAGGTGAGTCAGAAAATCCACCCACTCAGTGGACAATTCCGCAGTATGCTGTAGATTTATTTGAAGTACTGGACTCACTTAAAGTTGAAGATTTTTACTTAGTGGGCAACAGCACTGGAGCTGCAATTGCTTGCGAAGCAGCAGTCATTTGTCCAAGTAGAATTAAAAAGCTGGTGCTGTTTGGAATGCCTCGTTGGAAAGACGATGCCGCACGTCAAAATTTGCGTGAATCACCATTTTTTTATGGTCCACCAGAGGTAAAAGAGGATGGTAGCCACTACAGTACTAATTGGCAACGTGTAAAATCACTATGTCTTGGTTATCCCCCTGAATGCTTTGAAATTTATTTCCAAGAAGTGATATCTCGGCAGGAACGTACTTACGAGGGGATAGAAGCAGTCTTGAGGTACGATGAAGTAAGCCGTCTATCACTCATCTCAGTTCCGACTTTACTAATGTGGGCAATAGAAGACTCCATGTTCACGCCTTTTATTGAGGATACTGCTCGACTTGTGAGGCAATCTACTACCAAGGTTCTACATGGCAGTCCCTTGATGTATCTGCGCGATCCTAAAGCTTACGCCGAGACAGTGCTGAAATACCTGCAATCTTAGTTTTTCCTGCTCACGTTTTCTATATTGTCAGCCAGAGAGTTTTTAGTTGTGAGAACCACTATAACCTTGAACAATGAAAGAAGGAATAACAACTAACATTTACTTATGAGCTTTCGTGAAGAGTTCAAACTATTGCTCCGTGCCCGCTACCCCTTAATTTATATTCCCACTTATGAAGAAGAACGGGTAGAAGGTGCTATTCGGGAAGAATCGGCAAATCAGGGAAATCGTCAAGTTTACACTTGGGATTTTGTCGATGGCTATCAAGGTAACCCAAATGATGCGGGATTTGGTAAACGCAATCCCTTACAAGCTTTGGAGTTTGTAGAAAAATTTCCAGCATCTACGCCTGCAGTGTTTATTTTGCGAGACTATCATCGGTTTTTAGAAGATGTCGCGATCGCCCGCAAACTCCGCAATTTCTCCCGACTCTTGAAGTCCCAACCAAAAAATGTTGTCTTACTGTCGCCGCGCATTGCCATTCCTGACGACTTAACTGAAGTTTGTACAGTTTTGGAATTCCCCTTACCCAGCGCCTCTGAAATTAAAGCGGAGGTGGAACGCTTGTTGGCAGCAACTAGCAACTCTCCTTCTGGTAAATTTTTGGACGATCTTGTCCGTTCTTGTCAAGGGCTTTCAATGGATCGTATTCGGCGCGTTTTGTCAAGAGCCATCGCCACTCACGGCGAACTTCAACCAGACGATGTGGATTTGGTTCTAGAAGAAAAGCGCCAAACTATCCGACAAACTCAAATTCTCGACTTTTACCCCGCAACCGAGCAAATTTCCGATATTGGCGGATTAGATAACCTCAAAGACTGGCTTCTGCGTCGCGGTGGTGCCTTTAGCGAACGAGCGCGACAGTACGGTTTACCGCACCCCCGTGGTTTACTGTTAGTGGGAATTCAAGGGACAGGAAAATCTTTAACGGCTAAGGCGATCGCTCATCACTGGCATTTGCCGCTTCTCCGTCTGGATGTGGGACGATTATTTGGAGGTTTGGTAGGGGAATCGGAATCCCGCACTCGCCAAATGATACAAGTAGCAGAAGCTCTTGCTCCCTGTATTCTGTGGATCGATGAGATAGATAAAGCTTTTTCGGGACTTGGTAGCAAAGGTGATGCGGGAACAACCAGCCGAGTCTTTGGCACATTTATTACATGGTTAGCCGAAAAATCCTCACCTGTGTTTGTCGTCGCCACTGCCAACGACATTCAAGCCCTACCACCAGAAATGCTTCGCAAAGGGCGATTTGATGAAATTTTCTTCGTTGGTTTACCTAGTCAAGAAGAGAGAAAAGCAATTTTTAACGTTCATTTATCCCGACTGCGCCCCCATAATTTGAAAAGCTATGATATCGACAGATTAGCTTACGAAACACCTGACTTCTCCGGAGCAGAAATTGAGCAAACTTTGATTGAAGCAATGCATATCGGATTCAGCCAAAATCGGGACTTCTCCACCGATGACATTTTAGAAGCTGCCAGTCAAACCATACCCCTGGCACGCACCGCAACCGAGCAAATTCAGAAACTGCAAGAATGGGCTGCAGCAGGTAGAGCGCGGATGGCGTCGAAACACAATCCTTTGAGCGATCGCATCCAGCGCCAATTGCAATAATGAGTCAGCACCCTTGGATTCAATCCGGGGGGCGAACACCCCTTCGCCCTTACCAAGGGTGTGGTTCATTCGGGTGAAAACTACTGTAAGAGTTATAATTCCTCAATCTTAACTCTTCACTTCTCATGGTAAAGAGTGTATTTGTTGGCAAATTTTAGCGAATGAGTATCGTTTGTTACTATGATTGTTAATGTACTAAAGTATTTTCTGGGAATTTTCTTGGCGATCACTATTTTAGCTGTAGGCGGTGCTGCAACTGCTTTATACTTGATGAATCGAAGCGGCGCAATCCCTCTCAAACCTGTTTTTACTAACGATTCAGCTACACTGAAAGCGCAAGTTCCAAAATCTGCAGTGATTGGAAGCATAACCACTTCTTCTCTTGAGCCTGAGCCGAAAACGAAACCTAAAGCTAAAGCAACTTCAAGCTCAAAACCCTCTCCTGCTGCAACACCTAAGGCAACTGAGTCACCGAAGGCATTACCACCGGGAGCGTACCAAGCACGTATCACTTGGCGTCAAGGCTTGGTTTTGCGCTCTGAACCTAAACAAGATGCTGAACGTTCTGGTGGAGTTGCTTTTAATCAAAAGGTTTTCGTTTTGCTTGAAAGCGATGATAAAGCTTGGCAGAAGATTCGTTTAGACGGAAGTACACAAGAAGGTTGGGTGAAAGCAGGTAATACCCAGAAAGCAGACGGAGATGATTCCCCGCAACCAAAAAAAGCAGAACCTACTCAGAAAGAACAATAGTTTTTCTCAACTCATCCCACCCTGAAAAAGATTCAGCTATGCTGCTGTGAGTCACGTAAACCTACGTTAAAAATCGTGAGATTAAAGTAAAGTCTGCGGCAAAGCTACAGCCCAAGGGTTGGGCTTTTACCTATAAAAATCCGGCAACATCGTTGGCTCCAAACCAGCGCTCTTAGTAATTTGGAGAAGGATTTTTCAGTATGAAAGGTGAAACGGATCAGCTTCCCTTGAGCAGACTTTACATAAGGACGTGGTTTTTCTTGCGAAGTCTGTCGGGCGGAAGATTCCGTCCGACGAGCTTCGCGCGCTGCGCGTTTAGCGAAACAAATCATCTTTTTTATTGGGCTTTAAACCACGCTGCTATGCTTCAACGCGGGGAACCCGGACGCCAGATTCCTGCGGAGGGAAACCCTCCTGCAGAACTGGCTCCCCAACGCACTGGCTCCACAACGCTCATTATTTATGAGTATTTCTTCCTGAATGCTCTCTACCGTTCTTTGTAAGATTTTGTGTAAAGTATCACAAAACATCTTCAGCTTGGTTAATCAGTATTCATTCCCGTGCCTTTATCAATTTATACAGCACATCTCTGGTGAACAATCCCGGTTAAGCAGGCAAAAAAAATTCTGATTTCTCAGCCGCTAACAAATTATACCAAGTTTAAAAAAGAATGCGCTATTCTATCCATGTAAGGGCTTTCCTTGGAAGTTTGTCCTGACGATGGATTCATCTGTTGCAAACATTTTTGAAATTGGTATGATTTGCGATCGCGATCAACTCAATTAATTGTAAAATGTTTTTCGTGTACAACTTGTTAATTGCACACACTTTAACCAAAGAATCTGGTATATTTTTATCTAAACTTACCAGGTATAAATGCCCAGTGCCAGTCAACTAAAACCTGATATCTGGTATTTTTGTCAAATTACTAAGCAGCCAAATTTCTCTGGCTGTGGTTTTTGATTTGCTTAGTATTGCGCTTAGCAAAAAATTTTGTGTTAGTACCGGAAATCAGATAAATAGTTGTGATATTAATCTTTACCAAAAACAGGGAAATCGTTTAAACCGAAAACTTGAAAAAAATTATGGAAACACTTGATTACATTCATACTTATGCAGTCGAAGAAATGCCTGAAAGTATTGATATGATGGCAGTTCAGGTGAATTTCAATTTTTTAAAAGATTTAAATTGGAAAAAGCTCTCTAGCGCTACAGCTTTGCGTTTTTTACCCATAGCATTGATTTTAGCAGTTGTGAGCATGGCAGGGCAAGCTCAAGCACTTCAACAAGGAAGCAGTGGACCTGATGTTAAAAATATCCAGAGATGTTTACGGCGTTTGGGCTATTTTTCCGGTCCAGAAAATGGGAATTTTGGTTCGTTGACCAAGAATGCTGTTATTAAGTACCAGCAGGCAAATGGACTATCCACTATTGGGATAGTTGGTCCTCAGACTGAAAAACTTCTCCAATCTCAGTGTCACGCTACAAGCAGAGATCGTAACATCCGTGGCCCAGAGCGAGTCAGTAGCAGTAGAAATATCAGTGGCGATTTGCAACTGGGGAGTAGAGGTTCAGCCGTCAGTGAGCTACAAGAGAATTTGCGTCGGTTAGGCTTATACCACAGTCAGGTGACTGGCTATTTTGGTACAGAGACTCAGCAGGCTCTGATAGCATTCCAGCAATCTCATGGAATCCGTCCTGATGGTATTGTTGGTCCTAAAACCCTAGAAAATATACGTATCAGTCTCAACCAACCCAGTACACAAGGTGTAGGTGGTGATGCTGTACCCAACGCCTTGAATCAAGGCGATCGCGGTGTAGAGGTAACACAGCTACAACAGAGTTTGCAGCAGTTGGGCTACTTGAACGTCAATCCTACTGGTTATTTTGGTCCTGTTACCAGAGAAGCTGTAGCACGCTTCCAACGAAATAATGGACTCTATCTGAGTGGCGTTGCTGACTCACAAACCTTAGCAGCGATCAGTCGCTCCCTGCAAATTTCTGCAAATAACAATACAAGCAATAGTTACAGCTCTTCGAGCCAAAACGGTGGCAATACAAGCAGTGATAGTTACAGCTCTTCGAGCCAAAATGGTAGTAATACAAGCAGCGATAGTTACAGCTCTTCAAGCCAAACTGATGGTAATACAAGCAGCAGTTACAATTATAACTCTAACTCTAATTCTACTTGTTCCTCAATCAACCGTGATATATGTCTGGGAGAGAGAAGTCAACGAGTCACCATATTACAACAACGCTTGCAGGCTTTAGGGTTCTTCAATGGTAATGTGACAGGCTATTTTGGTCCAGCAACTAAGGATGCTGTAACTCAATTCCAAAGAGCTTACAATATATCTCCCACAGGTTTAGTTGACTATAAGACATACCGAGCATTAAAAGTCAATAATTCTGACTATCCTACAGCAGAGAATAATGGTAATTCTGCTCCCAACAGTCACTATGTAGTCGTCGTGCCAGTGTCCAACAACGATACTCTATATAAAGTGCAGCAGTTTGTGCCTGCAGCTTTCCTGGCTAAATCCAGATTGGGTGCTTATGTAAATGCTGGACAATTTCGCGAACCGACAGAGGCGGAAAGGCTCTCTAAACAGTTACGTGCTCGCGGTTTAGATGCACGCGTAAACTACCTGTAAGTAAAAGTCAGCACCCCCAGATTCGATTTGGGGGCTCTCTTGCAGAGAAACTAGTGAGGAGTGAAGAGTGATAAATTTCTATCCAATTTCCTGTCTCCTGTCTCTTATCTCCTAACTTAATTTAAAAATCATGGCTGAAGCTCGGATTGGAATTATTGGTGGTAGCGGTCTATACAAAATGGACGCCCTGAAAGATGTAGAAGAAATGCAAGTGCAGACGCCTTTTGGTTCACCGTCTGACGCCTTGATTTTGGGAACACTGGAGGGAACAAAAGTAGTTTTTTTGGCAAGGCATGGGCGTAATCATACGTTGCTCCCTTCAGAATTGCCTTTTCAAGCGAATATCTATGCGATGAAGCAATTGGGTGTGGAGTATCTCATCTCTGCTTCAGCAGTAGGTTCCTTGAAGGAAGAAGCTAAGCCACTAGATATGGTAGTACCAGATCAATTTATTGACAGGACAAAAAATCGGGCTTCGACATTTTTCGGAGAAGGAATAGTCGCTCACATTGCTTTTGCCGAGCCGATTTGTAAAAATTTGGCTGTGGTGGTGGCAGATGCGATCGCATCTCTCAACCTACCTGATGTTACTCTCCATCGTGGTGGGACATACGTATGTATGGAGGGACCAGCATTTTCGACGAAAGCAGAATCGCATCTTTACCGCAGTTGGGATGCGACTGTGATTGGGATGACAAACTTACCAGAAGCAAAGTTAGCACGAGAAGCAGAAATTGCCTACGCAACGTTGGCGCTTGTCACAGATTATGATTGTTGGCATCCGGACCATGATAGTGTAACGGTAGAGATGGTCATTAGCAATTTGCAGCGCAATGCCGTAAATGCTCAGAAGGTAATTCAAGAAACAGTGAGGCGTCTAAGTGTAAATCCCCCACAGAGTGATGCACACTCGGCATTAAAGTACGCAATTTTGACACGATTAGAGGTGGCACCAGCAGCAACGAAGGAGAAGTTGAAGTTGTTGTTAAAAAAATATTTGTAACGAATCATAGTAAGTGCTTTAGCGCTTTAAAAATAAAGCACTTAAGTCTTTACTAAAAATTCCTCAGAAACGGAATGTTAATACAAGTAAGACGCGTCATCAGGGAAACGCAGTTACCTTAGAGCGATAACTGTTGGTGGCATAGACGCTTGTGCCTTGTCGTCAGACATCGCCTGCAAATGTTCTGTCTTGTTAAAATATTTCTCTTCTTTACTCAACTAGTTCAAAATATAGTACAAATAACCCCCCTTTGGTATAGTTATGACAACTTACGCAGTTAATCCACTGGGTTGAGAGGGAATGTTACCTTAGAAGGATAAGTTTCAACATCGTAGTTGGCTATTCTTAAATGTATAAACATAGAGTACTGGCTGGGGGTTATACCGCAATTGACCCATTGTTAGACATCCAAGGGGAGCGACCGCAAATGTCTAAACAGTACAAGCATATGGTATTAACGGTGTGGAGTTTTTGTCGCTTCCTTCACTTTATTATTACCACCAAGGGAAGATTAAACTCTTTATCAGAGCGGTCTGAGGTGGCAAACGTTATGTATCGTATACAGAGTATATTGTTTCCGAAACCTTTATAGCAACTTAACTACCTCGTTTCAGCTTTGAAACGAGGTGGTTTTTACAGCAATTTTCAGGTAAAGTCTGCCTTGAGAGTGAAATTTCTCGAAAGCTCGTCGGGGGAAGCTTCCCCCGACAGACTTTCATCCCGCGAGTTTTACGTAAAATCTGCGGGAGAGAGTACTCTCTCCCGCAAGTTTTACGTAAATAAACCAAAGTAACAATATTTAATTCAAAATTTGGTTAATCATTCGGTTCGCTTGCCCTTGGTAACTGCCACCAAATAAATTGAAGTGATTGAGAATGTGATACAAGTTATACAGTGTTTTTCTCCGCTCATACCCCTTATCTAAAGGCCAGACTTCGTTGTATCCATGATAAAACGCTGCCGGAAGACTGCCGAAAAGTTCGGTCATGGCAATATCAACTTCGCGATCGCCATAATAAGTTGCCGGATCGAAAATGACAGGTTCTCCTAACTCGGTACATCCTGCATTCCCCCCCCACAAATCACCGTGTACCAAAGAGGCTTGCGGTTGATGATCTGCCAATAATATCGGAAGTGCCGCTAGTAATTCTTTCTCTTGGGGAAAAGAACCACCTTGCCTCCTTGCCAACTGAAATTGATAACCCAAACGATATTTGGCATAAAATTCCGTCCAGTCGGCTGTCTGAGTGTTAATTTGGGGTGTGGAACCGATAGTATTGTTCATCACCCAGCCAAACCCTTGGCTGCTAGTTGCTTTATGCATCGCTGCCAACTTGCGTCCCATCTCTTCCCAAGTAATGGTGTTTCCCCTACCCATTTCCAACCATTCCAGCACGATATACCCAGAATCACTAGATATTCCCCAACATATAGGTTTGGGAACACGAATGGTAGCTGTTTGAAGCATGTGCTGTAATCCCAGCGCCTCAGCCTCAAACATAGTCACTTGAGATGCTTGATTGATTTTGACAAAATAGGTGAGCTGATCGCAACAGACAGCATAACCCTGATTAATGCATCCGCCACTCACTGAGCGTCGGTGTAACGAGTGAAATTCTTCACCAGTAACCTGGCTAATATGCGCGTCAATTTCTGTCCACATTTTGGAAAAGGGGGGAGAGGAGAAGGAATTGTATCGGTAATCTTACACTCGTATTGGGAGTAAGAGTTAGGAGTAGGCAGTTAGAAGTTTATAACTTCTAACTGCCTACTGTCTCACTCCCGTTTGAGAACAACAACACCATATGCGTCTGGGGAAAGATAATTTTGTGCTGCTTGTATCAAGTCAGTTGCATCTTGGGATTGAATATAAGCTGGATAGTTAAACGCTGGTTCTAAGTCACCTACCATTGATTGATAGTAGCCGTATAACGTAGCGCGATTGCTCGGTGTTTCATTACCAAAAATAAACCTGTTAGCTACCTGTGTCCTAATTCGGGCAATTTCTAGTTCTGTTGCCATTTCAGTTTGTAATACGCGAATGTGCTGAGCGATCGCTGCTTCTACAACTGGCAAGTTTTCTGCGGCACAATGAGCCGAAATATAAAATATTCCCTGCAACTGCTGCGTCATATTTATTGCAGAAATATGAGAAACCAATCCCCGTTCTTCTCGCAAATCCCTCACCAATCTTGATGTCCGCCCTTGTCCTAAAATTGCTGCCAAAACTTCCAGAGCATAAGTTTGATTTAACTGGCTTAACCCCGGTACACGCCAAACCATGACTAAGCGAGCTTGCTGTAAACTTTCATCAATAAATTCCTGACGGACAATTTCTTTCAACGAAAGTTCGGGGTTCATTTCTGAGCGATTGCTTTTTGCTGATTGCTTACCGTTTGCAGCTTCCTGAAATCCCCGTTCAACAATTTCAATTAATTCTTCTGCCGATAAATTGCCCACAGCTACAGCAGTCATTGACTGAGGTTGATACCAATTGGCGTGAAAATCCTGCATCTGTTGCTGTTTAAGTTGCGAAATTACTGTTTCTGGCCCTAAAACCGAACGCCGATAAGGCAGTTTATCAAATGCCGTTTCCATTGCGCGTTGAAAAGTACGGCGACTAGGATTATCAGATGAACGCCTAATTTCTTCTAAAACTACCAATCGCTCCCGTTCAAAAGCCTCTTCAGGTATACTTGCATTTAAAACTACATCTATTTGCAATTGCGCCAATTCAGCAAAATCTTTCGGCGCACTAGTCACATAGTAATGAGTATAGTCTTGGCTGGTGGCGGCATTAGTTACAGCACCCCGCTCTTCAATTCGACGTTCAAACTCCCCACTTGCCAGTTGCTTGGTTCCCTTAAAAATCATATGCTCTAGGAAGTGAGCCATGCCGTTAATGGCATCCGCTTCTACAGCTGAGCCAACATTAATCCACAAACTGAGGTTAACAGCTTCAACTGGCATCTGCTCTGCTATAATTGTTAGCCCATTAGGCAATTGGTGCTGCTTAGGAGCATTAAGACGAGGAAATTTTAGCAGGGTTGAGGTCATTGGTACTTGCAGGTAAGCTTATACTCTTTTATTTTACAAAATAGTCCGGTTTGCTGGAAAGCTTTTATTTCATACATAGGGAGTAAATCTTTCGATACAGAGCCCTGACTTTTTATAGAAGTCGGGTATCTTGTTGGCTTACTTCGGCTTTTGACAAAAGTTTACTAACGGGTAAAAAATATTTTTATTTGCATCAAAGCCATAAGCCAAGATGTTACATATATTAAACTTGGTTAATCTGTTTTTAATATATATATTACCTGACCATCCCGAATCTATATATTTGCTACCATATTTTTGAGCTACATCTTTTCTGATATCGCCTGTAGGAAATATATCAACTACTGTCAGGTTTTGTTCTTCTGTTTTATAAGCTAAAACAACAGCATCAGCATGTTTATTTAATATCTTAGCCCATCCATGAATCTTAAAAGATTTATTGACTAAGTTTTCTTCTATAAAGTCGATATATCCCCATTCACCTTGAGGAGACATTTTTATTGATTGAACGAGTCCCGGTCTTAAAATCTTTAAAACGCTAAGGTCATGAAATCTGTTGGTAACTAATTCCAAATTCCATGGATAGGGATAATCAATAAAAGGAAATAATAACTTAAGACAACTTTCCTTTTCATAAAAATTTACGAGTTGAAGACAACTCTTATCATAAGAATAACTGTGAGAC
>JAQYWO010000517.1 GCA_029379215.1 Rhizonema sp. PD37 | reverse complement strand
ATCTTATGATATCTGAATTTTCTATCAGAAAAATGTTAAGGGCAATCAGATTACCCTTAATTGATTTTTATGCTTTCACTTAAAAATGTATCTAAAAAGTACTTTTTAGACAACTAGCGGTGGTCATAAAAATATATGACCTTGGTCACCTGAAAGAGATCGAAACGTTGGAAAACCGTGCGACTTTATTCCACGGAGAAAAAATAAACGGCTAATTTATACAGCGATCGCCCCCCGCATTCCCCGCAGCCAGCACCACAGTTCCCAACGAACGACCGAACCCCTAGAATTATGTCGCATGTTTAGATTTATCCTGGATTTTCTTTCCACATTGCCGGAAACCGATCCAGGTTGCTGGCAATGTCTTTCAGGGAACTTCCCAGCGCAGCAAGCAGATCAAGAATGGATTGATAGTTTTTATAGAGCGAGGGTTTATTCCAGATGGCTTTCTATCCTGACAGGATGGAGCGATAGTTGAAAGTGTCAGATTAGGGTGTACCTCAAATGCACACTATTCTTACAACAGTGCCCTTTTTCCGTTTTACCAACTTTTGATGATTGGGTATCGGGTAAGGCATCCGGGGCAGACATACGGCGAAGCTCGACAGAATAAGGGTTAAGGTTCCCGTCAGATCACCAGTATGCAATGTGCTAGCAGCAACCCAACCCTTACTTACTATCCAGAAAAGATGATCAATAGTTGTAGAGATAATCTCATTAGCAACATGGATATCTAAAACATTGTTAATTTCATGGACAAAAGTTTGTAAAACCTTGCTCTTAGCCAAGGCAAAAAAGTCACCTTGACAGGGCTACCCTCCGGGGAAACAAGCGTGACAAGCAGCGTCTAGAAAGAGTGAGTAGATCGCAGTCGTAGTAGCAGGAACCTCGACAACATAGACGTGGCCTCATCCTTGCATGTATACATGAAATTAGGTATTCTTTGAACGGTCCCTTGAGTAGTTAGAATCTAAACACAGTTCTAACTACACCAATAACAAGGTCGTTATTGTTTTTATTAAAATCTGGAGCAGTCACCCAAATAACACCAGGAGTAATCTGAATATTGTCCGTTAACTGATACTTGTAGAAAGCTTCAAAATGCAATGAAGTGTCTCTATCTGCCCTACCACCATTTAAACTACGAGCAATATCCGTTACCTTGGGTTCCATTCCAACTAAAAAGCCTCCCAAACTTCCTTTTTTGCCCAAATCGGGAAAGGCAAGTGTCACTGCCCAGTTCCAAACGTTAGCATCTCCTTTGCCGATGTAACGCTGATCAGCATATCCAGCCCAGCCACCAATGGCAAATTTGGGGTTGAGATTAAAAGTTCCCGATAAACCATAGGCATTGGTAATAGATGCGCTGTTAAAGTTGGTATTAGACAGATTACTGCCAGTACTCGTGCCAAAGGGTACGAAGTCAGGATTAAGCGCAGCGCTTAATCCCTGCTCACCAGAGTAGTAAGAGGGACTATAACTATTGATATACGTTAGTCCTATTTTGGAGTAATTATTAGGACTAATAATTACTTGAGCCATAGCTCCATAAACTCCGTTAAATAAACCATTTTTTGCCGTAGGTTTTGCCGGATTGTTGCCAGGACTCAAATAACCTAAATTCAATTCCAATTGATCATTAAAAAGGTGTTTTAATCCAAAACCTGTACCACCACTGTAGTTGTAGATTGGGTTGCGTAAGGCGAATAGCGATACTGCTCCTCCATCAAAGTAAGGGTTCAACTGAGTCGAAGCTTCTAAGTCAACAAAACCATTGCCTGTGCCGGCAAGGTAAAAATTTGTTTTGGGACCTAGAGGGAACCGATACCGCAAAAGTGCTAATCCAACTTGATTAGCGCTATTGCCGTCAAACTCTAGCCGACCTTCGTTAGTGAGTGTCGGACCACTGTTTGTGCTACCAAAGGGTGTAACATTGCTACCTTGTAGACGGGTTGTTAGGAGATCTCTGCCGTTAAAGCTAGTGTCCAAATTGAGACGTACGCGATAACTAAAGACAGCGTTTCTGTTAATTGGCTGACCATTAGCCTTGTCTCCAGTAAACACACTTGCTAAACCAAAGACGACTTCACCGTTGAGCTTGGTAGTGGTAGAGAACTGTGTGCTTTCTAGTTTCGCTGTACTAACTTCCAGCGTATCGACGCGACTCCGTATAGTAGCAAGTTCTGTAGTAAACTCTGACTGTAGTTTTTGCACTGTAGCCAAATCTTCTTTTCTGACTATATCAGCAGTAGCGGTTGCAATCAATTCATTGAGTCTGTTCATCACAGCATTTAAGCCTGCCGCAAATTCATAGCGAGTTAGCGCCCGATTCCCTCGGAAAGTCCTGTCAGGATAACCAGTTATCACGCCATAACGTTCCACCAAAGACTGTAATGCCTGGAAAGCCCAATCAGTTGGTTGCACATCAGATAACTTAGAAACAGAATTTATTTGAGGCATTTGCTGATTGTTGACGGCATTCTCTGACTGATCTAGAGAATTAGTTGTCGGTAGCATTTGGCTCTTAGAGGAATCAGTTTGTACTATTAGATTGTTGCCTACAGGCTCTTCAGTATGTCTATCAGCTATAGAGTTAGAGTCAGCTACTTGCGATGAGTTAACTAAATTTATTTTTTGATTATTATTAGTAATTGAATTATTTATAACTTCAATTACTTCATGATTACCTTGAGCAGCTAACCTCTCAGTAACAATTAAATTTAATGTCAGAATTGCTGCAATTATTTGGATGACGTTACATGTTTTTATCATTTTATTAACCCAAAATTAAGAAAATTTTTTTATCTTAAAAGGAGCTTCTACGTAAACTATTACTTACATTGCAAATAGCATATTCATGTCAATTTCCTCACTCAGTGATTTTACAGGCAAATACTTAGTTTTTTACCTATTTTGTATAGTAAATAGGTTGATGCAAAAAAAACTAAATATTCAAAAAAATGTTGATCTATTCATAAATAAACGTAAATTTGTATTTATTCACGCCTACTCACTCATTATTGTTTTGAAAAAATGCATTCATTACCTAGTAGATAATAGTATTTTCGTGGCCTTACTATTTACAAGGTCTTTTGATTAAATTACTCATCTGAAATCAAGGATTTTTTCTTTTACTATCCTTAGAAA